>JAWWPC010000131.1:0-23047 GCA_033851055.1 Kribbellaceae bacterium
GTTATTACGCAGCGTTATCTTGATGTTGCTTGCCGCATATCTGAATTGTATGTAACCCGGTTAACCAGCCCATCAGTGCTAACCGGGTCTTCAAAGTAGGGTTAGCCGGGTCTTGAAGGTAGGGTCAGCCGGGTCTTCCTGGTCTGCAAGATCGACCCCGCGCCACAGCGCCAACTCCGCCACCCACAACCACCCCGACGTCCGGGCCTGGCCGGCGAATCCCGGATCACCCTGCACTTCAATGCAACCAGGCACACCGGCGCCCATATCAAGATTTCTTACTGGTGTTAATTAGTTGCTGGCGGCTTCGTGCCTAACGGCAATTCGGCAGCGGGATAACGAACGAATACAACGGGGACCGGTACGACGCCGTCGACGAACCAGGGCGAGATCAGCGACCAGAACCACCGTCAACTCGGCGATCCGACCCGCTCGACGGAAGACTCCGCCACAGCCAGCCGGTAGCCCCTGCGCACAACCGTCCGAACCAGCTCAGGGCGGCCAACCGCCGTACGGAGTCGGTTGACGGTCACCTCCACCGCGTGCACGTCCTCGGCGCCGGGCAGCACGGCCAGCAGCGCGGGCCTGGAGACGACGTCCCCGCCGGCAGCGACCAGAGCAGCCAGTACGGCGCGGGGCCCGGGGCCGAGAGGCAGTACGACGCCGTCCAGTACCGCAGCGCCGCCACGGATCACCAGCTGGCCGAACTCGGTCTCGATCGACCGGGCGTTCTCATCGGTCAACCGGTCGGTGACGATCCGGATCAGCGCGCCGAGCCGGTACCGGTCGGGCACCAGCGGCTCCAGCCCGAGCGCGCGGAACGGTCCGGCCGTGACAGGGCCGACGCAGGCGTTGAGTACCCGGCCGGTCCGGAGCGCAGCGACCAGGCCGTCGTGCTGACCAGTCAGCGCCGCGGAGTCCAGGAGAGCCTGGGCAGCGGGTGCCGAGGTGTGTACGACGGCGTCGACGGCACCGGCATTGATCTGGCCGATCGTTCGTTCGACCACGGCTGGATCGGGGGCCGGACCCCAGCGGTACACCTCCAGGCCGCGGACCGAGGCGCCCGCAGAACGCAGCGCATCTTGCAATGCCGGGTCCGACAGACCGTGCAGCTGGACGACGATCTTCCGTCCGACGACACCTTGGTCTCGCAGCCATTCGACCACCTCGACTGTGGTCTCCGAACGGGCCGACCAGTGCTCCACCAGGCCGGCGGCGCGGATCTCCGCGCGCGCCTTGGGGCCGCGCGCGAGCAGCCGCGCCTGTTCCAGGGTGGAGAGCAGATCGGCGGCCAGGCCGGCCGTGTCCGCCGCCTCGACCCAGCCGCGGAAACCGACCGCGGTGGTGACGATCACGTCGTCCGGCGGGTTCGCGATCACTCGCCGGGTCGCCTCGATCAGCCCCGCGTCCTCCTGGATCGGGATGATCTGCAGAGTCGGTGCGTGCAGCACCTTGGCGCCGCGCCGTTCGAACGACGCGATCAGGTCCTCCGCCCGCCGGTGCGCCGTCACGGCCACCGTGCAACCGCTCAGCGGTCCGGGCCTATTCATCACCGCTCCTGGCCTGATCGCCGCCGCCGATCGTGACTACGACCTGACCGTCGATCACCTCCACGCCGGTGTCATCGCGCCTGGAAGCTACCTCCGGTCGTACCCCGAGTGCCATCTCGTCTCCGATCGTCGGAACCCCGTCCGGGTAGGGCGCCCGGTCGAAGGACCACCCCACTGATTAGGCCAGGACGCTATGACCGGCGTGTTTCCGAGCGGTCATCTCGCTGTTACGCCGTCGAAACCGCTCCCGCCCCCCCCACCGGTGCCTGATGCCCCCCTCCCCCTCACCGCCGCCCCCACCCGATCAAACATTCATCGGTCCCGAGTTCCCCGGCGGGTCGGCGTTCATCGGTCCCTTGTTGCCACCGGCGCAGTTCTGCACGGCAGTTTTCGGAGTGACCTGAGCACCGGAGGCGGCTTCCGGGATGGGTTGAGCAGGGACTGCTGTGTCGGGTCGCCCACGGCGGGTTACTTGGTTAGGGTCCGGAAAGGGGTCGCGGGAGTGAGGAGCCGATGGCAAACACCACGACCACAGACCAGGGTCAGTTCAACCTGCTGACCAAGAACCTGCCCGCACCACAGGTCAGGGACCTCCCAGATCCACCGACCCAGACCTGGCGCATCGTCGGGCCCGGCATGGTCGGCGCCGGTGTCGGACTTGCCTCAGGGGAGTTCATCCTCTGGCCGTACATCTCCTCCCAGGTCGGCCTGGTGTTCCTCTGGGGCGCCGTCGTCGGCGTGGTCATTCAGTGGTTCCTGAACATGGAGATCGAGCGGTACACGCTGGCCACCGGCGAGACCGCGCTGACCGGCTTCAACCGGTACGGCAAGCACTGGGGCTTGTTCTTCGCCCTGATGACGTACTTCGCGAATCTCTGGCCCGGCTGGGCGACCAGTTCGGCGTCGATGCTGACCTACCTGTTCGGCGCCGGCGACCCGCGCTGGATCGCGATCGGCATCCTGCTCGTGATCGGCGCCATCCTCACCTTCGCGCCGGTGGTCTACGTGATGCTGGAGCGGCTCATCTTCGTCAAGATCGCGGCGGTCGCACTGCTGGTGGTGTTGGCGTTGATCTTCGCCATTCGCGGCAAGACGTACAGCGCCCTCGGCCACGGCATCACCCATCCGGAGTTTCCGGTGCAGGCGCTGGGCTTCGCGCTGATGATGGGTGCCATCGCGTACGCCGGCGCCGGCGGCGGCCAGAACCTCTGCCAGAGCAACTGGATCCGCGACAAGGGCTTCGGCCAGGGCCAGCACGTGCCGAGGCTGACCTCGCCCGTCACCGGCGAGCAGGAGGCCGACCCGACCGCGAACGGGTACACCTTCCCGCCGGACCAGGCGAACCTAGCCCGCTGGCGCCGCTGGTGGAAGTTCGCCAACGTGGAACAGGCCCTGACGTTCGTCGGTATCACGGTGGTGACGATCGTCTTCACCTCGATGCTGGCCCACGCCACCCTGTTCGGTAATCCCGCGGTACAGAACAAGATCAGCTTCCTGAAGATCGAGGGTGTCACCCTGCAGTCCCTGGTGGGCGGCTGGTTCGGCTACCTCTTCTGGGCGATCGGTGCGTTCTCGTTGTTCGCGGCCGCCGCGGGCATCGTCGACTACACCTCCCGGCTGGCTTCGGACATGATCAAGGCCCGCTACCTGCGGACCTCGACGATCACCGAGTCGAAGCTGTACTTCTGGCTGGTCTGGGGGTTGGTTGCCTTCGGCATCATCGTGCTGGTGGCCGGGCTGGACCAGCCGCTGGTGCTGCTGGTGATCTCCGCGTGCACCGCCGGCACGATGATGTTCGTTTACTCGGGCCTGCTCTGGTGGATGAACTCGCGGTCGCTGCCCAAGGCGATCCGGATCACCCCGTTCCGCGCTGCGGTGATGCTGTTCTCGTTCCTGGCCTTCGGCGGCCTGGCCGCCTTTACCATCATCGACCAGGTCAAGCAGAATTTCTGACCCGATTCCCGTGACGGCCCGGTCCGGCCGTCACGGGAACGGTAGTTCTACGCGGCGTCGTACGGCTGCGGGCCGCCGTTGACCGTGAGGAAGAGCGAGTAGACCGAGGTGGTCGCGGTCATGAAGAGCCGGTTCCGCTTGGCGCCGCCGAAGCACAGGTTGGAGACGGTTTCCGGCACCAGCAGCTTGCCGAGCAGCGTCCCGTCCGGGTGGTAGATATGGACACCGTCGGCCGCCGCGCCCCAGATCCGGCCTTCGGTGTCGAGCCTGATCCCGTCGAAGGCACCGTTGCCGCATTCGGCGAACAACTCGCCCCCGGTGAGGTCGTTGCCCGTCACCTTGAAGACCCGGATAGTGGCCTCCCCGGTGTCGGTGACATACAGCAGGCTCTCGTCGTTCGAGAAGGCCAGCCCGTTCGGTCGATTGAAGTCGTCAGCGACCCGGGTGATCGCGCCGTCTACCGGATCGATCCGGTAGACGTGGCAACCTCCGGTCTCGATCTCGCCCTTGAAGCCCTCGTAGTCGCTGTCGATCCCGTACGCCGGATCGGTGAACCAGACGGATCCGTCCGAACGCACCACCACGTCGTTCGGGCTGTTCAGCCGCCGGCCTTGGTAGTTGTCGGCCAGCACCCCGACGGCCCCGTCGTGCTCGGTCCGGGTGACCCGGCGGTTGCCGTGCTCGCAGCTGACCACGCGCCCCTGTTCGTCGAGCGTGTGCCCGTTCGTGTTGCCGGCCGACTGCCGGAACACCGACACCTGGTACGACGTCTCGTCCCAGCGCAGGATCCGGTCGTTCGGGATGTCGCTGTACAGCAGGTACCGGCCGGCTGGGTAGTAGACCGGGCCTTCCAACCAGCGGCCGCCGGTCCAGAGTCGCTCCAGGTGGCCATCACCCCGGATCCCGCTGAACCGCTCGTCCAGCTTCTCGAACTCGGCTGGAACGGTCCCGGCCAACGGCTCGAGCATGGTCGTCATCGTCTCTCCTCTCGGCTGGCTGCGCGTCAGTCGTGAGCCTATGCGCTCTGGCGTCGCCGGAGCCCCATCGACTCCGGCGCAGGAGCCGCCGCCTGCTCGTCCGGCAATACGGCGTCTTTGTGCACGGCTCAGCCATTCCACCCGTTCGGCTGTGGCTGAACCGTGCACAATGCGGGATCGATGCCGACTTTGTGCACCAGCCAGTCATTCCGACAGCGTCTTGATGACCACGCCGTGCACAAGGGTGCGAGCCGAGGCCAGACACACCACTAGTGGTGTGAACTGCGGGACAGGAGCGGGATCAGTACGGCGCCGACGGCCAGGTGCATCACCAGCAGCGACCACTTGGCAGACGGATCCGCCTCGCCCGAGTTGAACGGCATCGCGAACGAGAGCAGCAGGACCGCCACCGCAGTGATCGTCCACACCCGCCCGGCCCGCGAAGTGAACCGTTCGAGCACGGCCAGGAGCGCCCAGCCCAGCAGGGCAGCACCGAGCGCCATCCCAGCGACCAGCCCCGAGCCGACCACGGTCGTCGTACCGGATCTGGTCACTGATAGATCGACCCCCAGCAGCGGGTCAACCACGACCCACACCATGACAGCGGCTAAGGCGGCGAGTCCGACAGCGCCGGCGCGAGTGACCCGGCGGAACTTGGGGCTAGCCGCGGCGGGGGCAGTAGAGAGCTGGGCTGACATCTGCAGTCCTCGATTTCTGGAGATCATCGATGATGGAGAAGCTCCATCATTTGCCGAATCATGGAGGAAGTCAACTATCGAGATGCTTCAGCTAAACTCGGCCGTATGGCCAGGACGGAGCGAGACCAGCTCGCGGTGATCTCCCAGCAGGTGATGGACTTGTCGCTGTGGATGGCGCGGCACTACAACATGCGGTTCGCGGCCCAGCTCGGCCTGACCGACACCCTGGCCCGGTCGCTGCTGCAACTGGACCCCGACCAGCCGGTGCCGACCCGGGCGCTCGCCTCGATGCTGGGCTGCGACCCCTCCAACGTCACCCCTTTCGTGGACAGGCTGGAGCGGGCCGGACTGGTCGAGCGCCAGGTTGACCAGCGCGACCGGCGGGTCAAGACGCTGGTCGTGACTGCAGAAGGCCGTGCCACGCTCGAGCGGATGAACGACATCCGCGGCACCGACTCGCCACCACTGCAGGGCCTCAGCCCGACCGAGCGCGACACCCTCGAGAAGCTGCTGGGCAAAGCTTGGACCGCCGCCAACGCGTACGCGGCCGAGCAGTGCGCCCTGGTCCGGACCAAGGTGTGATCGCCACCCTGTCCTGCCTGACGGCCGCTTGACCCTAGACTCAGGCGTTGCCGAAGGGAGTTCAGCTGTGTCAGACAGCAAGCGCATCACCAAGGTCATCACAAAGGTGTTGGTGGCCAACCGGGGCGAGATCGCCGTGCGCATCGTCCGGGCCGCCACCGACGCGGGCCTGGGCAGCGTTGCCGTGTACGCCGACCCCGATCGCGACGCACTGTTCGTCCGGCTAGCGGACGAGGCGTACTCGCTGGATGGCGCGACCCCGGCGGACTCCTACCTGAACATCGCCAAGATCCTCGACGTCGCCGCCCGCTCCGGCGCCGACGCGGTGCACCCCGGCTATGGCTTCCTGGCCGAGAACGCCGACTTCGCCCAGGCGGTCCTCGACGCGGGGCTGATCTGGATCGGCCCGCCGCCGAGCGCGATCGACTCCCTCGGCGACAAGGTGAAGGCCCGGCACATCGCGGAGAAGGTCGGCGCCCCGCTGGTCGCCGGTACGCCGGATCCGGTCGCGGACGCCTCAGAGGTGGTCGCGTTCGCCGAGCAGTACGGACTGCCGATCGCCATCAAAGCGGCGTACGGGGGTGGCGGTCGCGGCCTGAAGGTGGCCCGCACGCTGGAAGAGGTACCGGAGTTGTTCGACTCCGCGACCCGGGAGGCGATCAGCGCCTTCGGCCGCGGCGAGTGCTTCGTCGAGCGCTACCTGGACAAGCCGCGGCATGTCGAGACGCAGTGCCTGGCCGACGTCCACGGCAACGTGGTGGTGGTGTCCACCCGGGACTGCTCGCTGCAGCGCCGGCACCAAAAACTGGTCGAGGAGGCGCCTGCCCCGTTCCTATCCGACGGCCAGATCGAGACGCTCTACATGGCATCCAGGGCGATCCTGCGCGAGGCCGGTTACGTCGGCGCCGGGACTTGCGAGTTCCTGGTCGGCCAGGACGGCACCATCTCCTTCCTCGAGGTGAACACCCGGCTGCAGGTCGAGCACCCGGTCAGCGAGGAGGTCACCGGGATCGACCTCGTCCGGGAGATGTTCCGGATCGCGAACGGCGAGGAGATCGGGTACGACGACCCCGCCGTGACGGGTCACTCGATCGAGTTCCGGATCAACGCCGAGGATCCGGGCCGCGGCTTCCTGCCGGCCCCTGGCACGCTGACCCGCTGGCACGCGCCGTCGGGTCCGGGCATCCGGCTGGACGGCGGCTACGACCAGGGCGAGACCGTGCCCGGCTCGTTCGACTCGCTGGTGGCCAAGCTGATCGTGTCCGGCCGCGACCGCACCCAGGCGCTGGAGCGGTCCCGCCGCGCGCTGAAGGAATTCGTCGTCGAGGGCATGCCGAGCGCCATACCGTTCCATGCGGCCGTCGTCGATGACCCGGCCTTCATCGGTACGCCCACGGGCGGCTTCTCCGTCCACACCCGCTGGATCGAGACCGAGTTCGACAACAAGATCACCCCGTATGACGGCCCCGCCGAAAGTGTGGAGGAGGGCGAACGGGAGAAGGTCACGGTCGAGGTCGGCGGCAAGCGACTCGAGGTTGTACTGCCTGCGGGGTTGGGGGCCGCCGCGAGCGCCGGGGTCGGGGCGAAGAAGAAGCCGGCACGTCGGTCCAGCAGCGGCGGCAAGGGCGCGGCCGCGTCCGGCGACTCGCTCACCTCGCCGATGCAGGGCACCATCGTCAAGATCGCTGTCGAGGAAGGCGCGACCGTGGCCGCGGGTGACCTGATCGTGGTGCTCGAGGCAATGAAGATGGAGCAGCCGCTGAACGCCCACAAGGCCGGCACCGTAACCGGCCTGACCGCCGAGGTAGGCGCCACCGTCGCAGCTGGTGCCGTGATCTGTGAGTTGAAGGGTTAGGCCGTATCGGAAGATCCTGCGCAGTCGCGAGTGCCCGCCGAGCGCCGCGCGGCACGCACAGGATTTGCCAATACAGCCCTGACAGCGGATTCTCAGGCGGACGCGGTAGCTTCTGTCAGGAATTTCCGTGGACCCGTTGCGGGCCGCCGTGAGGTGAGGAGAGCTCTGCATGTCCAAGAAGACCCATCAGCAGCAGGTCGCGCAGCGTAAGGCCCAGCGCCAGGCGGAGCGACAGGCCGAGCGCGAGCGGCAGCGCCGGACGCTGACCATCACCATCACCGCGATCGTCTCGGTGGTGGTCGTGATCGTCGGGGTCTTCTTCATCGCTGCCAACACCGGCGGCAACTCCACGCCTGCGGCCGGCAGCACGCCGTCCACCTCGGCGCCCACCTCGCTGCCGTCAACGGCAGGGCCGGACGACAAGCCCAAGTCGATCCCGACCGCGCTCGCCCCGGCACCGAAGCGGCCGACGGCGCTACCTGCCGAGGTGGACTGCAGCTACAAGGCGACCCCCGAGGCGGCCAGCAAGAAGGTGGACCTGCCGGCCAACGCCAAGACCAAGGCCAGCGGGACCTCTCCCGTGACCCTCACGACTTCGGTCGGCGATCTGCACTTCAAGCTGGACAGCAGCCTGGCCCCGTGTGCGGTCAAGAGCTTCCTCAGCCTCGTCGGGCAGAAGTACTTCGATGGCACCAGTTGCCACCGGTTGACGGTCGGTGCGGGACTGCAGGTGTTGCAATGCGGTGACCCGAGCGGCACCGGCAGCGGCGGGCCGGGCTACAGCTTCAACGACGAGGTCTACCCGACGCTCAAGTACGGTCGCGGCATCCTCGCCATGGCCAATGCCGGCGCCAACACCAATGGCAGCCAGTTCTTCATCGTGTACGGCGATGGCTCCGCGCTGGACCCGGCGTACACGGCCTTCGGGACTGTCGACGAGCCCAGCCTGAAGCTGATCGACAAGGTCGCCGAGGCAGGCGTCCAGCCCGGCGCCAGCCCGGGCGATGGCGCGCCAGTGACCCCGGTGAAGATCCTGACTGCCACCGCCGCGAGCTGACGTCTGACTAGTGCCCTAGTGGTCTACGCCAGGTCGCCGTACTTGCTGCGGGGCCAGGCGAGCAGGGCTTCGATCTGCACCATGCCTGATTGCTCGAGGAGCTGCACAGGCCCGTCGACGAAGTGGAACAGCCCGGTGGCGGGATCACGAGCCTCGGTCCAGGCGCGGTCGGCATACGCCTGCATGGTGGCCTTGTAGCTGTGGTCCGGTGCCACCGAGTCGAGGATCAGCAGGTTCTTGAAGTAGATCGAGTTGAACCTGGTCGGCTGCTTCCAGAGCCGGTCATCGCTGCCGTAGAAGGCCAATGAAGCCTTGGCCAGGTTGCGCGCGTCGGTCAGGTACTTCCGGTCACCTGTTGCCTTGTACAACAACGTGCCGGCACCGAGCATGACGCCCTGGTTGTAGCTCCACTGGGTCTTCTCGACATTGCCTGCCAGGTCGATGTGGTCCCAGTAGAGACCGTTCGGGGCCAGCATGCACTTCTGGGCCCAGGCGTACATCTTCTTCGACCAGTCCAGGTACGACCGGTCGCGGGTGAGCAGGTAGAGATGAGCGCCGAGTTCTGCACCCGGTCCGTTGGAGATCGTGTTGCGGTCCTGGCTCCACGGCGCCTGGGTCCAGAAGACACCACCTGAGCACGGATGCGTGACGTCGTTGTCCCAACCGTGCACGACGAGGGCGAAAATCTCCTTCGCCCGGGCGAGGGAGGACGCGTCGTGGGTCCGCTGGTAGTTCTGGATCAGGTTGAGGCCGATCCACTCGTTGTCGTCATAGAACTTGTCCCCACCTTGGCCTAGCGGCGGCCGCACGTACGAGTCATAACCCGTCGGCGTGGTCGTCGCATTCCAATAAGGCTTGTAGCCGTCAAGACGCTTGCTGGCCTCGCTGGACCACGTGGGCCCGGCACCCGGCATACCGGCCAGGTTCTCTGCCGCGATCGAGGCCTGTGAGTAGGGCCAGACGTAGGAGTACGAGTTCTGCTGCGTGTTGGGGTACTCCTCGAGTAGCAGCCCCTGCCCGGTGCCGAAGTACTGGTCCAACGCCCGGTACGACGCCTCGGCCCGGTTAGCGGGGCTGGATCCGTTCACGGACGCCTGCGCGGCCGGGGCGTGCAGCGAGGCGAGCACCCCCACAGCGAGCAACCCACTGACGAATGTTCTGGTTGATATGACCAATCTTGTGCGCAACGACCTGTCTCCTCTGGGCGGTGATGACATCGGTGTCACGTTCTATCCGCCCAGCAAATCCCCGTCAATGCCTCACGATGAGCCGTCTTCCGATGGCAGGAACTGGTCAGCCACCAAACCTGATATGACAACCTGGTCAGGACGGGTCATTTGATGTAGAACCAGTTCGAACGCAGCTTCAGCTTGGACCGCAGTTGGTCGCCGGTCAGCACCTTCTTGCCGGACACCCCGACGGCTTCGATCCTCAGGACCCGCCCGCCACCGGGGCCGACCCCGGTCCTCGCAAGCACCCTCAGGGTGCGCAGCGCTCCCACCCCGAACGCCGCCTGCACCGCGGCGGTCGACCTGGTCACCGTCCAGCTGGCGTTGGCGTTCCTGTTGCCCGGGTAGGCATCCCAGCCGTCCGCCTTCGTCACCTGGTACGGCACACCGCTGGCGACCGTGGCGCCTCCGTTGGAGGAGGAGAACTCGGCCATGATGGGTGTGTTGCGATAGAGCCTGATCTGGCCCGCTGTGGCCCTGATAGCCGAGTTGGTCGTCGTCACCTCAGCGCCCCAGCCCCCGTACACCTGGCAGGCGGTCGTGTCGCAAAGGTCGTACCCACGTGACCCGGCCCACCTCCGGTGATAGGCCGCATAGGTGCGCGCGGCAATAGCCTGCGCCTGAAGAGCGGCCGGACGCCAGCCCGACGGGGATTCTCGTGGCACGACGCCCAGCAGATAGGTCTCCAACGGCAGGACGTTGATCGTGTCGAAGTGTGGGCCCGCGATGTCCGATGTCCGCAATGTGCCGCGGTAGCCGGTCTGGCTGCCGCTCGGCACAATCAGCGCGATCACCGCCGGCCCTTCGAACTGCCCCATCCCCTTGAAGTACGACCAGACCGTCCAGGTGCGCTTCTTCGCGTCGAAGGATTTCAGCTGGGTGCCGTGTTCCCCGTACGGGTCGAGGGACCACTGGCTCATCGAGGCCGAGCGGGGCAGCGTCCAGACCTTGCCGCCGCTGATGTCGCGGACGCGCAGGTTGTCAGCGACGGCGACCCGTACACCGTCGGAACTGTCGGCGTTGATCCGGATGCGGATTGATCCGGTGGCCCTGCCGACCGTCGTGCCCGGGTAGTAGAAGTCGAGGATCTGCTTTGCGGACTTGCCTGCGATCGCTGCGCCCTGTGCGCCGTATTGGGACATGCCGCGGCCGTGTCCGAAGCCGCGTCCCTGGATCGTTTTCATCGCTGCTTGCTGAACCGCGGCGGCCTCGGGCGCCTGCGCGACCGCACTGGTCAGGCTCGCGGCGACGGTTGTCAGGACTGCGGCCGCGGCTACCGCACGACGGCCGTTCATGGCTGCGTCCGATAGTTCACGACAACCTTGCTAGTTCGGCTGCTTGAGGTGATCCAACCGTGCTGGAAGGCCTGCTGGACCCCACCGTTCACCCGGTACGCGGCCCTGGTCGGCAAGCCCAACCGCGACCGCTCCGCGCCAAGAGCCCCGTATTTCTGAGAGATCAGCCCGTATACCGGTTGCGCGCCGGTCGCCTTCGTCCAGTAGAGCGCGCCAGAGCGGAAGCGCTGCACGCGACTGCCGGTGACCTGCCCCATTCGCTCCTCGCCGGTCGGGAGGCCGAGCACATCGATCACGCCGGGCTGACGGTACCGGGCCCGGAGCCAGCCGAAGATCGAATGGCTGCCGGTGGCAGCGGACCAGTAGACATCGCGCGCGCCGAACCAGGTGGCGCGGCCGCCCCGGACCGGATGCTCACCCCAGAAGGGCTGCCCGATCTTCGTGTACCCACCGAGGGTCTGCACGTACCGATAGATCTCGGTCGACGTACCGTTGCCCATCAGGGTGTTGACTCGTTGCCTCAGCCAACCAAGCTCTCGGTAGACATAGATGCCCGGGCATGCCGTCGCCTTGGTGTCGCGATGGCCTGACACTGTATTCAACCTCTTGCCGGCCAGCACCACCGTCGAGACCGGCGATCGGTAGTTGCTGTCCAGCTTCCATGCGATGGTCCGGGCCGTCGACTCCATCATCGCAGCGGGCGGCGTGGCCGTCTGGAAGTTACCGATCAGCGAGATACCGAACGAGTCGGCGTTGTACCCACCGGTGTGCGCACCGAGCACCGGGAACTGCCTCCCGCCGTACCGGCCCTCGAACACCCGGCCGAACTTGTCGACCAGGAAGTTGTAGCCGATATCGCACCAGCCGCGGCCCTTCACATGGAAGGCGTAGATGGCGCGGATCATCGCCGGGACCTGCGCCCGCGTGTAGTTGTTGCGATCGACCGTGTGATGAACGAACGCCGCCTGCACGGTTGTGCTGTATTTCGGCTTGGCGCAGGCCGCACCGTTGGTGCTGCGCAGCCTCTCGTCTGCTCCCCAGCCGCGCCGGCTGATGATGGCCGGCTTCCGGTACGGCGCCCGACTGGCCGCCGCCGCCACCGCCGCCACCATCGGCGCGGCCTCGGCCGGCCCTGCTTGCATGGCCTGCGGGGCCTGGTCCGCGGCGGTGGTTCCGGGATTGATCAGAGCCACCTTGGCGCCGCGGACCGTCGTACCGTCGAGTGTTGTCACGGCGGCCTCGACGCCGGTCGCCGGACCGACCCAGAACGGTTCGGTACCGGACCTTGGCCGGCCTTCCTGCGCAGCCGTATCCGGGCCGTGCTCGTCCTCAACGGGCAACGGCTCCCATGCGGTCCACTTGCCGTTTTGCAGCACTCGCACCTTCACGACCACCCGGGCGGAGTTCGCTCGGTAAGGCCAAGTCACCCCGACCATCTCGAAGGTCTTCGTCGCCGCAGCAGAAGCCGCCCCCAACGACGCACCCCCAATTGCGGAGCCAACGTCGACTTCCTGGTACGACGGCGCCACTTCCCCATACGACGGCACGACCGCCGGGCTGGGCGCGCCCGCAGCTGGCAACGGCGCCTGCCATCCAGCCGGAATCAGTGGCGCGAAGACTGCAAGGCTTACGACGGCCACTAGCGCAAGTCGAATGAAACGGGTCTGGCTCATGGGACCCCCCGGCCATTTCTTTACTAAAGTGATTCAGGTGCTTGATCAGACAAGCAGTTACCGATTATGCGCACAGCGTGACCGCGTTATAGTCATCACGATCCGTGGATAATCATTGACGCTTCCCCACACCGCGTCGTGAAAATTGCCCCGCCCGCTACTAGAAATGCCCCCGCTACCTGACAGACTTCGGAATTCGAAGCGGGTAGCTGGCTTCGACAAAATCATGGATCCTGGTCGATGTCGAGAGCCGAACTGAGGTAGAGCCAGCAGGTGGTGCGTCTCGCGACCGACCGACGGATCCATGGCCCGGGCTACGTCGACCCCCGCCGCCGGACGTGCGATGCAGGAACGCTAAGAAAGCGCCCAAGCAGGGGCACAGGGCCTAGCTTCGGCGACCCCGTAGGCTCAACGTAACAAACGTCGAGGAAGGCTCGTCATGGGATACATCTTGCTGATCGCGATCATAGTGATCGCCGTGCTGGCATACCGGTCGTACAGACGAACCCAGCTGCAGACCAAGCAACGAGAAGAGCTGACTTCCGCCGAGCTGGAGTCGGTGAAGCGCACTGCAGACGAGGACATCACCAAGTTCGGCGAGGAGTTGCAGGACCTCGACCTTGACATGGTCGGGAAGGACCTCGGCGACGGGGCCCGGCAGGACTACCAGCGGGCGCTGGATTCGTACGAGTCCGCCAAGCAGGCAGTCGGTGAGGTGACCCAAGCCGATCAGATCAAGCACGTCATCGAGATCCTCGAGGACGGCCGCTACGCGATGGCATGTGTCCGGGCCCGGGTGAACGGTGAGCCCCTTCCGCAGCGACGCCCATCCTGCTTCTTCAACCCACAGCACGGCCCGTCGGTCGTTGACGTGCTCTGGTCTCCCCCCGGTGGCGCACCGCGCGAGGTGCCGGCCTGTGCGGCTGACGCCGAGCGTGTCCGCGCCGGTGCCGACCCGGACATCCGCAAGGTGATGGTCGGCCCGCAGCGCGTTCCGTACTGGGAGGCCGGCCCGGCCTACTCGCCGTACGCGGCGGGCATGTTCGGCGCGCTCGGCGGCGTCATGACCGGCATGTTCGTCGGCACCATGCTCGGCGGCATGTTCTCTGGCGGCGGTTATGGCGACATGGCCGGCGGCGGCTGGGACGGCGACGGCGGCGGCGATGGCGGCGGCTTCGATGGCGGTGGCGGTGATATGGGCGGCGGCGATATGGGCGGCGGCGACGGCGGCGGCTGGGACTTCGGCGGCGGCGGCGACAGCGGCGGCTGGGACTTCGGCGGCGGCGAGTAGCTCCGTTCTTCGGCCTGGCGGCCGGTGTCGACTCCTTGTCGGCACCGGCCGCTCGTCTTACCGTGACAAGAGACCGGTCGCCCTTCGCGGCCGGCAGGCCCGGGGGAGCGGCGTGTGCACGAACTCGCCATCACCGAGAGCGTGGTCGACGCTATCGTCGACAAGGTCGGCGACGAACCGGTGACCGGCATCCGGCTGGAGATCGGCAGGCTCTCCGGCGTGGTGGTCGATTCGATCCGGTTCTGCTTCGAGATCGTTGCGGACGGCACCGGGCTGCAGGGCGCCCGATTGGACATCGACGAGCCTGCTGGGCGGGCGTATTGTCGCGATTGCGATGACGAGTTCGCCCTCGACGAACCCGTCATGCTCTGCCCGTGTGGCAGCGCGAACCTCGAAGTGCTCAGTGGCCAACAGTTGAGGATCATCTCGGTGGAGGTGCGTTGACATGTGCAGCACCTGTGGATGTTCAGGCGACGACAGCGGAACCCGGGTGACGCTGGTCCCTGAGACCGTTCTGGCCCGGCCGGCCGATCACGACCACCCGCACGGCGACCACGACCATCCGCATCACGGCCATGAGCACGGTGACGACCATGACCATGAACCCGATGAGGGACATGGACACGGTCATGCGCCGGTGCCGGCCGACGAGGGGACCCGGACAATCCTGCTGGAGCAGGAGATCCTGGCCAAGAACGACAGCCTGGCAGCTCTGAACCGCCACAACCTCCAGGAGCGTGGCATCACCGCGGTCAACCTGATGAGCTCCCCCGGCTCGGGCAAGACGACCCTGCTGGAGCAGACGGTCCGCGTGCTCGCAGGGACTCGCGAAACACTCGTGATCGAAGGCGATCAGGAGACTCTGCTCGATGCCCAGCGGATCCGCGCGACCGGCAGCCGGGTGGTGCAGATCAATACGGGAGCCGGGTGCCACCTTGATGCGCAGATGCTTGGCTCAGGGTTGACCGAGTTGGCTCCACCGGATGGTTCGCTGGTCTTCGTCGAGAACGTCGGCAACCTGGTCTGTCCAGCGCTGTTCGATCTCGGCGAGACCGCCCGGGTGGTGATCATCTCGGTCACCGAGGGTGCCGACAAGCCGGCCAAGTACCCCTATATGTTCCGCACCGCCGACCTCGTCCTGCTGAACAAGATCGACCTGCTCCCGTATGTCGAGTTCGACGTCGAGCTGTGCCTGGATCTGATCACCCGGCTCAAGCCGGACGCCCAGATCCTCCAGGTCTCCGCTACCCGAGGTGACGGCCTGGCCGGTTGGCACAACTGGCTGGCCGAACTCTGAAAGCCGCCTTCCGCGCGGTACCGGCGTCAGGTTGGGATCCGCTCGACAGGCTGGGCCGGCTGCGAAGACGGCTGCGAAGACCGGCTGCCGAGTGCAAGGAGTAGCGCGGCAGCCAAGGACAGAATCAGATAGGCGTTGCCGGCAAGGATCTCGCCGAAGTTCCAGCTGAGTTCGCGTTCGTCGCCTCGCGGGGGCCACCAGATCGGCGCCAGGATGGTCAGGCCGAACCACGTCGCGGCCACGGGGACAGGGTATCGGCGCCCGAGCCCGGTGGAGCTCAGCAGCGCGATGCCGAGCGGGATCAGCCAGACCCAGTGATGGCTCCAAGAAACCGGCGAGCACAACAGCCCGATCAACGCGCAGACGGAGAGACTGGCGAGCTGTTCTCCCCGCAACCAAAGGTCTTGGGTCAGCCACAGTCCACCAAGCACCGTGACCAGGACGACGAGCAGCCACACTCGCCCGCCACCGGCCAGATCACCGCTGAGCCGGGTCAGGAAACCGTTCCACGACTGGTTGCCGGAGTACGCGAGGCCGCCGATCCGGCGGGTGTCGGTCAGCGTCGAGGTCCAGTACGCCGCCGCCGTCCGGGGTGCGACCGCGAAACCGATCAACACCGTGGCCACGAACGCGCCCGCTGCGTGGGCGAGTGCGCGCCACTGCCGGGTGACGAGGAGCAGCCCGAAGAAGACCAACGGGGTCAGCTTGATACCGGCAGCCAGACCTATCCAGATGCCGCGAAGAGAGTGCTTGCCGTCCAGTACGTCGTACATGATGACCGCGCAGAGGATGAGGTTGATCTGGCCGTAGGAAAGCGTTTCCCGCGCGGGTTCCACCAGCAGTGAACCGGCCACTACTGCGAGGAATACCGCGGGACGCAGCCGCTGTCGCGCAAGCAGTTGCGAAAGACCGATCCGCCAGATCACGGCGAGCGCGACCAGCGAGACGGCGATCGAGGCCCCGTAGGCGACCGGCCACGACAGTTCTGACACCGGGATCATCACGATGCCGCCGAACGGCGGATAGGTGAACGGCATCGGGGTGCCGCGCAGGCGCGCGCTGTACAGAGACGAAGGATCGTCCAACATCGCCGAGCCGCCCAGCCGGTAGACCTTCAGATCTATCCCGGTGTGATTCCACAGCATCGGCAACAAGAGGCCGGTGGCAGCACAGGTCAGCGCGGTCAGCAACCGAAGTCGGCTGGTCGTGAGCTCCATCCACCCCCGTCTGAGCCGGATCACGTGTCTAGGACCGCCGGGGCGCGAGGATGATCGGACGGAGCAAGCGGCGCTCGTGAACGGAGGCCCAGCGCGAGTAGGAGGACCGCGACGATGGCGGCGATCAGGTAGCCGTTGCCGGTGAACTGTTCGCCGAACGACCAGGTGAGTTCCCTATCCTCGTGGTTCGGCGGCCACCAGATCGGTGCCAGCGCGAACAGGCCGAACCAGGCCACGGTCAGTGGGACCTTCCTGCGCAGCGGCGTCGACGTCAGCAGCGAGACGCCGAGTGGGATAGCCCAGACCCAGTGGTGGCTCCAGGACACGGGTGAGCACAGCAGACCGATCAACCCGCAGACCGACAGGCCGGCGAGGCGGTCCCCGCGCATCCACAGCGCTCGAGCCAGCCACAGCCCGGCGAGTACGGAGACCAGGACAAGGCCCTGCCACAGTCTGCCGCCGCCGTTCAGGTCGCCGCTGAGCCGGACCAGGAAGGCATTCCACGACTGATTGGACGAGAAGGCGAGCCCTCCGATCCGGGTGGTGTCGGACACCAGCGAGGTCCAGTACTCCGTCGCTGCCTCGGGCGCCAGTAGGAATCCGAGCAGGACCGTGCCCGCGAAGGCGGCTGAGGCGTGGGTCAACGCCCGCCATTGCCGGGTGACGAACAGCAACCCGAGGAAGACCAACGGGGTCAGCTTGATCCCGGCAGCGATTCCCAGCCAGATCCCGCGGCGGGGATGCTTGACGTCCAGGAGGTCGTACATGATCAGAGCGCAGAGCATCAGGTTGATCTGGCCGAAGCCGAGCGTCTCCCGCACCGGTTCCAGTACCAGGGACCCTGCCACCACCGCGACGAACGCCGCGACATGCAGCCGGCTGCCGGCGTAGCGCAGGGAGAGACGCCAGACGAGGGCAAGGCTGATCAGCGACGCCGCGGTCCAGAGCGCGGCGACCAGCGACCACGGCACCAACGACACCGGCACCATCACCAGCCCGGCGAACGGCGGATAGGTGAACGGTAAGCCGCTCCCCTCCATCCGCGCGCTGTACAAGGTCGAAGGATCATCCAGCAGGGCCGAGCCGCCGAGGCGGTAGACCTTGAGATCGACGAGCGAGTGGCGCCACAACATCGGAAGCAGGATGCCGACAGCAACGCAGACGAGCGCGGCGAACCACCAGCGTGTTGCATTATCCCACCGCCCCCGTGTCACTCCGAAGATACTGGCACGGCCGGAGGCCACCACGATCCCCTGGCGAACCAGGCTCGTTCGCCGTGCCTGCGACCTTCCGGCCGAGGCCCGCGACTGCCCCATGCACAAAGGAGAGGCGTCCGCCGACTTTGTGCTCGGATCAGCCATGCGCGGCGTTGAAGACGTGGATGAATCGCCTGGATCACAGGTCGGGGAACGTGTAGTCGTACTCGAAATCGTAGGGGTCTGCGCCGAGCTGTGGCCAGAGCCTGCGGTCGTTCGGATCTGTTGTCCGCCAGACAGGTTGATCGCTGGTACGGCGCTCGCCCCTGGCGAAGGCCGCCTGCAATCTCTGGGATAGTTGCATGGGCGTGAGGACCACGTCCTCCCAGCCGAAGTGCACGATCTCGACGTCCCGATCGGCGAGGCCCTGGTCCCGGACGAAGCTCTGCCGGAGCAGCCGGCGCCTTTCCGAAGCTGTCGTCGCTTCGTACTTGGCGAGTCCGTCGGCTTCCACGACCGTACGGAACCGTGGAAACCAGAAGTCGGTCCGCTCCGGCAGCCACTGCTCGCCGTCCCAGAACTGCGCCTGCAGGATCGGCTCCGGCAGGCCGGCCGCTGCGAACGACACACGGGCGATCGACTCCAGCGCAGACTCCGATCGAGGGTCGCCGAACGCGATGGCCGTCCGGGCGCGCTGGATGCCCGGCCACCCGAACTGCCGATCCAGAACCAGTTGGAGGTCAGCCCGCGACGTGGCGACTCTCAGCGCATGATCGACGGTCACGATGGCCTCGCGCAGTGGGAGTTCCCGGGCCAGATCGACGACCGTGCGAGCATCGGTTGTCAGCAGCAGGCCACGATGCCGCTGCAAGTCGGCCGCGGTCAGCCCAGCACGTCGGAGCACGACATCCTCGCTTTTCTGGTTCCGTCTCCTCTTCCCGGGGACGCAGGTCAGCCAGGTGGCTTTGGTCGGTGGGCAGTCGTCGCGTTTGGTGTCAGCCCAGGTGCGCAGTTCCGTCAGTTCGGCAGCGGTGAAATGGCTGATCACTGACCTCGGGTGAGCGGCCTGCGCGCAGATGATCGTCGCAAGTCGGGCCTCCAACGCACCATCCACATACTGCTGGTGAACCCGTTGCAGGGTCTTGCTGCGGAGAAGCCTGCGGAGATCGTGATCGCGCAGGCCAAGCTGCTGGAGTTCCCCGCGCCGACGGGGCTGCCCGATGGTGGCCCGTAGCAACTCGCGCGCCTCGTCGGTGAGTCGTCTCATGCATCGATGCTGACTTCGGTCCACTGCTCGCGGAGCCCCTTTTCGCGCATCTGTGGACAACCCATCCGCCCTATGTCCGTGGCGCCGCGCACCGGACCTCGCCTTTGTGCACGGCTCAGCCACCAGCCCGAGAAAAAGTGGCTAACCCATGCACAAAGGCGCCCTGGAACCCCCGGCACGGACTACCAGTGGACCCGACCGCGATGGACCCGCGGTTTATCCCGCCGCAAGTCCCGCCGTGAACCTGCCGCGACTCCCGCCGCGGACCCGCGGTGGAGCCCGCCATGGGCGCGCTGCCCTTATCACCAGCCTCATGTCCCTCGCCGCGCGCCTCGGCGGTGCCTTTCCACACTTACCTGCATCGCTCGGCCAATCTTTCAGGATCAGCCGACTGAACCGTGCACAAAGCGGCGCGCACCGCGCGGCGGGCGTCACCTTTGCGCACGGCTCAACCATCTGTCCGCGAAAGAGTGGCCGGGCCGTGCACAAAGGCGCAACCAACGCTGCCGCGAACCTCGCGGGGGACGCTGCGGGAGGACGCCGGTGGGCGCTGCGGGTGGGCGCTGTAGGGAGTCAACAGATGCGCGGTAGTTGTTCTCCGATCGGGGTGTCGACTACTCGGGTCGCGCCGAAGGCCGTCTTTGTGACCACCATGCCAGGGTGGTCCTCGACGCACTCGCCGATCACGGCAGCGTCCGAGCCCAGCGGATGAGCTCGCATCGCGGCCAGCACCTCGTCGGCGTCCTCTCGGGCGACGATCGCGAGTAGTTTGCCCTCGTTGGCGACGTACAGAGGATCTAGGCCGAGGAACGAGCAGGCGTTGGCGACCGTCTCCGGGACGGGCAGGTTGCGTTCGATCAGCTCGACGCCGACGCCGGCCGCCTTGGCGATCTCGTTCAGCGAGGTCGCGACACCACCGCGAGTCGGGTCCCGGAGCACGTGCACGTCCGGGGTGACGTCGAGCATCGCCGAGACCAGGCCGTTCAAGGGGGCGCTGTCACTGACCACCTCGGTTCCGAAGGAGATGCCCTCGCGCACGCTCATGATCGCGATCCCGTGTACCCCGATCATGCCGCTGACGATCACCACGTCGGATGGCGCGGCCCGCTGCGGCCGGATGTCCACCCCGTCGCGGACCAGCCCGATCCCGGCGGTGTTGATGTAGACGCCATCACCGTGGCCGGCATCGACCACCTTGGTGTCGCCGGTCGCGATCGTCACGCCGGCCCGCTCGGCCGCCGTACCGAGGTCCTTGGCGATCCGGCCGACCACGGACAGCTCGACGCCCTCCTCGAGGATGAAGCCGCAGGACAGGTACGCCGTCTGCGCGCCGCTCATGGCCAGGTCGTTCACCGTGCCATTAACGGCCAGATCGCCGATGCTGCCGCCCGGGAAGAACAACGGCTGCACGACGAACGAGTCCGTCGAGAAGGCCAGCCGCGCACCGCCCATCGTCACCACGGCAGAGTCGGTCAGGCCGGCCAGTAACGGATTCGAGAAGGCCGGTACGAACAGGTGCTCGATCAGTTCGCCCGACATCTGGCCACCGCCCCCGTGGCCCATCACGATCGTCGGGTGGTCGCGCAACGGCAGCGGGCAGGTCCATCCGCTGAAGTCCGGAGGACCGGGCAGGGTCGGGTCCGGAAGCATCGTCCGCTCAGCCAACGGAGTTCACCGCCCCGGCCGCCGCGGGAGTCTGCAGTCGCCTGTAGAGGTAGTAGGCGGCGCAGGCGCCCTCGCTGGACACCATGGTGGCGCCGAGCGGGTTACGCGGCGTGCAGAGCGTGCCGAACGCCGCGCACTCGTGCGGCTTGATCTGCCCCTGGAGTACCTCGCCGCTGCGGCAGATCTTGGACTCCTCCGTTGCGATGTCCCGGACCTGGAAGCGGTACTCGGCGTCGTACTCGCGATAACGCTCCGACAACCGCCAGCCGCTCTGCGGGATCATCCCGATCCCCCGCCAGGCGCGGTCGGTGGTCTCGAAGACGTCGGCCAGCATGGCCTGCGCCGCCGGGTTGCCCTCATCCCTCACCGCTCGCCGGTAGGCGTTCTCGAGCTTGTACTCACCGCGCTCCAACTGGATCACGGACCGGAGGACCCCGGCCAGGATGTCCAGCGGCTCGAACCCGGTCACCACGATCGGGACCCGGTACCTCTCCGCCAGTGACGGATACTCCGACACCCCCATCACGCTGCAGACATGACCGGCGGCAAGGAAGGCCTGCACCCGGCAGTCCGGCGACTGCATGATCGCCTCGATCGCCGGCGGCACCCGCACGTGCGAGACCAGCAGGCTGAAGTTGGGGATGCCCAGCCGCTTGGCTTGATAGACCGTCATCGCGTTCGGCGGCGCGGTGGTCTCGAAGCCGATACCGAAGAACACCACCTGACGGTCGGGGTTCTTCCTGGCCAGCTCGAGCGCATCCAGTGGCGAGTAGACCACCCGGACGTCGCCGCCGTCGCTCTTGATCCGGAACAGGTCGCGCCCGCTGCCCGGCACCCGCAGCATGTCGCCGAAGGAACAGAAGATCACGCCGGGCTGTGAAGCGATCTCGAGTGCCTTGTCGATGATCTCCAGCGGGGTGACACAGACCGGGCAGCCCGGGCCATGGATCATCTCGACGCCGTCAGGCAGCAGCTGGTCGATGCCGTGCCGCACGATCGTGTGGGTCTGTCCGCCGCAGACCTCCATCATCGCCCACGGCTTCGTCACCGTGGCGTGGATCTGGTCGACCAGCCGCTTGGCCAGGTCGGGATCGCTGAACTCCTCGAGATATTTCATCCCCCCACCTCCTCCGCACTCCGGGGCAGCGCCGTCCCCGGCGGCCGGCTTTCACCGGCCTGCCGGGCCGCGATCCCCCAAGCGTCGCCGAACTCCTCCTCCAGCGCGCCCATCTGCCGGTACAGCAGGAGTGACTGCTGCGCCGACTCCTCGTCCAGTCGCTGCAGGGCGAAGCCGACGTGCACGATGGTGTACTCGCCCACCTGCAGGTCCGGCAGGTAAGCCAGGCAGACGTCCTTGATCACCCCGCCGAAGTCGACCTTGCCCATCCGGGTGCCATCCTGTTCGCGGATCTCCACCACTTTCCCTGGTACCGCTAGACACATGCTTGATCCTCCTCCTTCGATGGTGGGACGCGAGCCGCGACGGCCAGCTGCCCGAGTGCTATACCGGCATCGGTCGGAGGCACCCGCAGATGCCGCAGGACGCTGAATCCGGCGCTGGACAAAGCCCGGATGCTTGCCGAAAGCAACACCCGGTTGACGAATACGCCACCCGACAAGGCGACAGTGGAAATCCCGGTGGTCTCCCTGACCCCGGTGGCCACCGAGACCATCGCCTCGACGACGGCCAGGTGGAACCTCGCTCCGACCACCCCCGGGTCCACGCCGTCGATAACATCCCGTACGACGGCCGCCAGCATCGGCGCGGGGTCGAGCTGTTGCGGCGAGCCCTCGATCAGCCCGAATTCGTACGCCGGGCCGCAGTCGGCGAGCCGCGTCGAGGCCAAACCCTCCAGTTCGATCGCGGCCTGCGCTTCGTACCCGACCCGCTGACACACCCCGGCCAGCGAGGAGACGGCGTCGAACAGCCGGCCCATGCTGGAGGTCGGGGCGCAGGCGATGTCCCGCTCCAGTTGCGTCTGGAGCAGAGCGCGCTCCTGCCCCGCGCAAGCGGCAACGGCCGGCAGCCTCGGATCCCAGTCCAGACCTGCGGCCCTCAAGTGCGACAGCGCCATCCGGCACGCATTGCGAACGCCGGCGTCTCCGCCTGGCAACGGGACATACCTCAGGTGGGTGTGCCGCTCGAACCCCTCGTAGTCGGCGAGCAGCACCTCGCCACCCCAGACCGCGCCGTCGTCGCCGTACCCGGTTCCGTCGAACGCGAAGCCGATCACCGGCTCGGCTC
>JAWWPC010000133.1:0-6962 GCA_033851055.1 Kribbellaceae bacterium
ATGCCAACGCCGACACAAATGCCAAAGCAGTCGCCGACCGGCGCCGCGGACAGCACGCCCGTTGAGGCCGCGGCCGCCCCCGCAAAGCAGCCTGTCGCTCAGAAGACCGCCGCACCCGCCTCGACAGGTCCGAAGTCCGACGCGGCCGGCCCCCAAGCCACCGCCCCCAAGGCCGACGCCGAAGCCTCGAAGGCGGCCTCCTCGGATGCTCCGTCGGTGCCCTCGACCGAGCCGACTCCGACGGCCATTGGAACCACCTCAAGCAGCCCGAACACTCCGAGCAAACCAAACAAACCGGACGCAGCCAGCACCTCAAACGCACCGGACACCCCGGACAAACCGGACGCAACCAGCACCCCGAACACACCGGACACCCCGGACACACCGAGCACTCAGCCTGGCGACGGTCCCAAGCCCGGCGGAGGACGTGGGAAGCCCGCGGGGACGCCTACGAGTGATGCAGCGCCTACGAACGGTGGGACTAAGGCGAAGAAGGCGCAGCCGCAGCGTCGCCCCTGGTTGACGGTCGGCGCGGTGGCCGCCGTGCTTGTCGTACTCGTTGCTCTCGGGTATTTCGCCGGGCTGGGTCCGATGAGCCGGCTGAGCACGACCCGGACCATCAACGCGCCGGCGAAGTTGGGCGGCCTGGATCGGATCACCGACACCAAGACCCGGAACGAACTCGGGCTCGATGCGACCCGCGATCAACTCAGCCGGATCAACGACGGCAAGAAAGCGACCGTCGAGGCGTACAGCGATCCCGCCGGCAATCGGATATTGGTGGTCGTCGCCATGCGCGGCAAGGTCGACATCGACAAGACCGTGAAGGAGTCCGGCGCCAGCCCCGACCAGATCAAGAAGGTGGGCCATTCCACCTGCTTGACGAGCGGCCCGAACAACCTCACCCAGTGCTACCGCGGGTCGAACACACTCACCGTGATCGCGCAGAACGCGAGCAACAAGATGGACGTCAACGCCGTCGGACCGATCGCCGACGAGGCCTTCGTCGCCATGAAGTAGGCCATGAGGTAGGTCTGACTGGCCGGCCCGAACTACACGGCAGGCTGCCGACTGCCGCGACCCTGGGAGGCTCTCGCGCCACGAAAGCAGGGCAAGCATGAGACGCCCCGCCTGACACCCTCGAGTGGTCTGGTCGGAGCGGACGAGCTCATCGCGGAGCCCGAGCAGTCCGGCCTCGTCATCCCGCTCGCGGCGTGGGTAATGCATGCACTTCATCGACGTGGTGCGGAACGCACTGGCCGACACCGATCTGTCTGCGTCGGCCACATGTCCTACAGCCAGTTGCAGGAGATGTGTCAGGCGATCGACCGTCGCCGAAAGGGCGGAGAACGACGAGCAACATGAAGCCCTGCAGAACTTGCTTGCCCGTGCACCTAAGGAGCTACCTGTACGCGCGGCCGCTCGAGGACCCCAAGGGCCTTGCTCTGCCCGACGTCACGGACTGAACCGCCCCGATCGGCGGATCAGGCGGTCTTCTCGCGGCGCTCCCGCTTCCGCTCGATCTGGTCGCGGGGGATCAGCGTAGGGTTCACGTTCTCCAGCACGACCTCCCCGGTGACGACGACCTTGGCCACGTCCTCACGGCTGGGCACCTCGTACATCACGTTGAGGAGCACCTCCTCCATGATCGCCCGTAGGCCACGGGCGCCGGTGCCGCGCAGCAGCGCCTGGTCCGCGATCGCGTCGACCGCGTCGTCGGTGAACTCGAGCTCGACGTTGTCGATCTCGAAGAGCCGCCGGTACTGCTTGACCAGCGCGTTCTTCGGCTCCGAGAGGATCTTGATCAGCGCGTCGCGGTCCAGTGGGGAGACGGTGGTGATGACCGGGAGCCGGCCGATGAACTCTGGGATCAGGCCGAACTTCAGCAGGTCCTCGGGCATCACGTCGGAGTACCCGCCGACCTCGCGCGCTTTCTCCGGCTCGCGCACGGTGTTGAAGCCGAGCGTCTTCTTGCCGACCCGCTGCTCTACCATGTGGTCCAACCCGGCGAACGCGCCGCCGACGATGAACAGCACGTTGGTCGTGTCAATCTGGATGAACTCCTGGTGCGGGTGCTTGCGGCCGCCCTGCGGCGGGACACTGGCCGTCGTGCCCTCCAGGATCTTCAGCAAGGCCTGCTGGACGCCCTCGCCGGAGACGTCGCGGGTGATCGACGGGTTCTCGCTCTTGCGGGCGATCTTGTCGACCTCGTCGATGTAGATGATGCCGGTCTCGGCCTTCTTGACGTCGTAGTCAGCAGCCTGGATCAGCTTCAGCAGGATGTTCTCCACGTCCTCACCGACGTACCCGGCCTCGGTGAGCGCGGTGGCATCGGCGATCGCGAACGGCACGTTCAGCATCCTGGCGAGCGTCTGCGCGAGGTAGGTCTTGCCGCAGCCGGTGGGGCCGATCAGCAAGATGTTCGACTTCGCCAACTCGACTGCCTCGTCCTTGGCGTGCCGGCCGGCGGTCGAAGACCCTTGGCCGTCGCGAACCCGCTTGTAGTGGTTGTAGACCGCCACCGCGAGCGCCTTCTTCGCCACGTCCTGTCCGACGACGTAGGCATTGAGGAAGTCGTAGATCTCCCGGGGCTTCGGCAGCTCCGTGAGTCCGACCTCGGAGCCCTCGTTCAGCTCCTCCTCGATGATCTCGTTGCAGAGATCGATGCACTCGTCGCAGATGTATACGCCGGGACCGGCGATGAGCTTCTTGACCTGCTTCTGGCTCTTACCGCAGAACGAGCATTTGAGCAGGTCGCCGCCGTCACCTATGCGTGCCACCGGGACAGATCCCTTCTCTCAGCAGTCGAACCGGGCGATGAAACCTGCAGCCCGGATCCCGTTTCCGACGGTACCGCGCCGAGGGGCGAAACGCTGTGCTAACCGCCGCGTTAGGACTACGCCGGTGGCGAACGCCCGTCCCCCTTGACAGCACCGTCGAAACCGGTGTGGTGCGGTCAGACGCCGGCCGGAACCGGGGCCTTGAGCGACTCGAATACTTCGTCGATCAGGCCGTAATCGACCGCCTGGCTCGCGGTGAGGAACTTGTCCCGCTCGATGTCGCGGGAAACTTCCTCGATCGATTTGCCGCTCGAGTCAGAGATCATCTTCTCCAGCAACGCCCGCAGACGGAGGATCTCGTTGGCCTGGATCTCGATGTCGCTGGACTGCCCGTAGGTGCCCTCGGTGGCCGGCTGGTGGATGATGATCCGGCTGTTCGGCAGCGCGAACCGCTTACCCGGCGTACCGGCGGCGAGCAGCACCGCGGCGGCCGAGGCGGCCTGCCCGAGGCAGACGGTCGACACGTCCGGCTTGATGTAGCGGATCGTGTCGTAGATCGCGGTCAGCGCCGTGAACGAACCACCCGGAGAGTTGATGTAGATGTTGATGTCACGCTCGGTGTCCATCGACTGCAAGCAGAGCAGCTGTGCCATCACGGCGTTCGCGACCTCGTCCGAGATCGGGGTGCCGAGGAAGATGATCCGCTCCTCGAACAGCTTGGTGTAGGGGTCGACTCGGCGCATGCCGTACGACGTGCGCTCCTCCCACTGCGGGATGAAGTAGTTCATTCTCGTGTCCTTAGAACTGAGTGGGAGATCAGGAGTTGGGGCTGCCGCTGCTCAACTGAGCGGCGCTTGCCACGACGTGATCGATGAAGCCGTAGTCCTTCGCCTGCTCCGCGGTGAACCACCGGTCGCGGTCGGCGTCGTTCTCGACCTGCTCGAGCGGCTGACTGGTGTGCTCAGCGATCAGCCGGAAGAGCTGCGCCTTGATGTGCAGCGACTGCTCGGCCTGGATCTTGATATCGGACGCCGTACCACCCATACCGCCGGACGGCTGGTGCATCATGATCCGGGCGTGCGGCAGGGCGAAGCGCTTGTTCTTCGCGCCGGCGCAGAGCAGGAACTGCCCCATCGAGGCGGCCAGGCCCATACCGACCGTGGCAACGTCGTTGGAGATGTACTGCATGGTGTCGTAGATCGCCATGCCCGAGTCGACCGAACCACCCGGCGAGTTGATGTACAGCCAGATGTCCTTGTTCGGGTCCTCCGCGTTCAGCAGCAGCATCTGAGCGCAGATAGCGTTCGCGTTGTCGTCGCGAACCTCGGACCCCAGGAAGATGATCCGGTTGCTCAGCAGGCGCTGGTAGATGTGGTCGTCGAGTCCGCCGGATCCGTTGCCGCCCGCGGCGGTGGGGCTGGCTGCAAGTGTCTGGTTCACGAAGCCGACATTACTGGTCAACGGCGACAGACCTAAGGCTGGTCGGCTGGTGTTCGCTCACGGCGCACTGAGTCTGCTGTCAGCGAATCCGGGAATGTCAAGATCAACCGCGAACATCCTGACGGCGAAGGAAAACCACTCCTTCCTGGAACGTCCGCCCGTACGACGCATGGCGTACAGCCTCGCGGGTTCCTGGGGTCCGGACGTCCAGGCCATCACAAGTCCCAGCAAGAGGGTGTCGCACGTGGGGCACAGGTCCCTCGGGGGCTCGTTGTAATGGCCTGGGTGTTCGGCGCGCCCTCCAAATAAAGTCCGCCCCCGGGTGTCGGCAACCCGGGGGCGGAGAGTCAGAGCTTGGTTCAGGCCTTGGCGGGCTCTTCCGCCGGCGCCTCGGCGTCCGTGTCGGCCTCGGCGGCGTCGGCGTACGAGCCGTCCGGCTGCAGCGTCTTCAACTCGACGGTGTTGCCGGACGCATCGGTCACCTGGGCGTTCTCGACCAGGTGCGCGAGCGCCTTGCCGCGGACGACCTCGGACACCAGGCTCGGCACCAGGTTGTGCTCGACCGCGTGCTGGGCGAACTGGTCCGGGCTGACGCCAGAGCGCTGCGCGTGCCGGATGATGTGCTCGGTCAGCTCCTGGTCGTTGACGCTGAGCTCCTGCTGCTCGGCGACCATGTCGAGCACGAACTGGGCCCGGATGGCGTCCTCGGAGCGCTTCTTCAGGTCCTCGTCGAACTCTTCCTCGGTCTGCTCCTCGCCCTCGATGAA
Source organism: Kribbellaceae bacterium (assembly GCA_033851055.1). Taxonomy (GTDB): domain Bacteria; phylum Actinomycetota; class Actinomycetes; order Propionibacteriales; family Kribbellaceae; genus Kribbella. Next base: position 4,988 of record JAWWPC010000133.1, read on the forward strand.
CTGCGCGAACGTCATCCCGGAGTAGCCGAGCTGTTGCTCGAGGTTCTCCCGGCGGGCGGCGAGTTCGTCGGCCAGCAACTTCTCGGGCACCGGCACCTCGACCATGGTCAGGATCTTCTCGAGGACGGCGTCGCGGGCATCGCCGGCCTGCTCCAGCCGCTTGCCGCGCTCCAGCCTGGTGCGCACGTCGGCGGTGAGCTCCTCGGCGGTGTCGAACTCCGAGGCGGTCTGCGCGAAGTCATCGTCGACCTCGGGCAACTCCTGCTCTTTGACCGCGGTCACCTTGACCTCGACCTGGACGTCCTCGCCCTTGAGTTCGCCACCGACCAGCTGGGTGGTGAAGGTAGCCGACTCGTCGGCGGACAGACCGATGACGGCCTCGTCCAGGCCGTCGAGAAGTTGGCCGCTGCCGACCTGGTAGGACAGGCCGGTGGCCTGTGCCTCCTCGATCTTCTCGCCGTCCTTGGTGGCGGACAGGTCGATGGTGATGAAGTCCTTGTCCTGTACGGCGCGCTCAACCGGGTTCAGCGAGCCGAACCGCTGCCGCAGAGCCTCGATCTGCTCCTCCACCTCGTCGTCGCTGATCGCGATGTCCTCGACGCCGGCCTCGATGCCGTCCAGATCGGGCAGGGTGAGCTCGGGACGAACCTCGACCTCGGCAGAGAACTGCAGGCTCTCTTTGTCGTTGAACTCGGTCACGTCGACCTCGGGCTGGCCGAGCGCCTTGACCTTGTTGTCCTGCACAGCCTGCGAGTACAGCTTCGGTAGCGCGTCGTTGATGGCCTCTTCGAGGACCGGCCCACGACCGACCCGTTGGTCGATCACCTGCGGGGGAACCTTGCCCTTGCGGAAGCCCGGGACGACGATCTGCTGGGCGATGCTCTGGTACGCCGCGTCGAGGCTCGGCTTGAGTTCCTCGAACGGCACCTCGACGATGAGCCGGACCTTGGTCGGGCTCACGGACTCGACGGTGCTCTTCACGGTGGCGGTTCTCCTTGGTCGGTGACGCTTGTCGGTGATGCTGAACTGCCCAGGCAGCCTGGCCGAAGCCGGCCAGGCTGCTTCGCTGCTGGGGTCTTACCGGGTTTGTCGGGGCGACAGGACTCGAACCTGCGATCTCCTGCTCCCAAAGCAGGCGCGCTAGCCACTACGCTACGCCCCGCAGCGACCGCCCGAGTCTAGTGGACGCGGACCCATGCTCGCTCCCCGCCCTCCCCTCCGGGCGCGGCTCCAGGCTACCGAGCCCCTTTTTGGGGCTGACCGGTACCTGTGGAATCATGTCCACGCGCCCGCAGACGGCGTACCGCGGGTGTAGCTCAATGGTAGAGCCCCAGTCTTCCAAACTGGCTACGCGAGTTCGATTCTCGTCACCCGCTCCACACAGCAAAGGCCCAGGTCGGAGGCACAAAACCTCCGAGCTGGGCCTTTCGTCTGCCAACCGCCGACCGAGCCGTGTCCTATTGGCCGGCGGGGCGGTCAGCTACGTGCCTTCGATCGGAACTCGCCGACCGGAACCGTCGCTGTCGTGCCTTCCGGGTTGTCTTTGTCTGCGTGTAACCCAGCGTCATAGCGGACCTGCCCCGGACGCAGTTGCTTCAAGTCCTCAGGGGAGAACTCCACCCCAGCCGCCGACCACGAGTTGTCGTGCGTCCAGCCGTAGAGCGTGTACGACGTTCCCGGCTACAAGGTCACCAAGGGGGGTTTCGATCTGCCAGGGCCCCGGCCGGTCTACTAAGGTCCAGGCGGCTCGCCGATGTCACGGCAGGAGCGACGACCCAATCACCAAGGTGTCGCGGAGCCGACTCATCGACATCAGTCTCGTACAACGACGCTCCGTCATGTGGCAACCCACTAAGTGTCCCGTGAGGGGCACTAGTGCTCGTTGCGAGCCCGGAACTGTCGCCACCAGTCCTGAAGCAGCAGGCCGCATGTGATGCCGATCGCAGCCAGCAACGGGTACGGATGCAGTCCATCT
>JAWWPC010000146.1:0-8865 GCA_033851055.1 Kribbellaceae bacterium
CAGCGATGTTCCTTCCCCAGCCGGTTTGGGGACTCCTACCACCCCCTGGAGGGCCGTACGAGTCCCCGAACCCGGCGGCGGGACCCAGCGGGACCCGGCGGGACCCGGTGGACCCGCTGGTCGAACCCGGCAGGGTTATCGCTTGAACCTGGGAGGGTTACACCCCTGGCAGGGCCGGTTTAGCTCCCTGAACCCAGCGATGTTCCTTCCCCAGCCGGTTTGGGGACTCCTACCACCCCCTGGAGGGCCGTACGAGTCCCCAATCCCGGCGGCGGGACCCGGCGGTACCCGGCGGGACCCGGTGGACCCGGCGGGATCCGGTGGTCGAACCCGGCAGGGGTTATTGCTCGAACCTGGGAGGGGTACACCCCTGGCAAGGCCGGTTAACCTCCCTGAACCCAGCGAAGTTCCCTTCCCCAGCCGGTTTGGGGACTCCTACCACCCCCTGGAAGGCCGTACGAGTCCCCAAACCCGGCGGCGGACCCCGCGAGCTCGAGTCCGACTCATTCCGGCGCCGTTCGGGGGCTGGATCGCCACCAGCGCATACACAAGTACGGTTCTCGGGTTGAGTAAGCGCTTGCTGGAGGGGTTGCGTATGCGTGGCCGTCCCGGGGGTGGGGTGAGCGGCGACCCGGCGGAAGGTCTCCGTGCACAGGTCAGGCAAAGCGACGGGGGGCTCCGGTGGGGTTCCGCCGCAAGCTCGGTGAGACCGCTGCAACGCCAAGCGGAGTGACCGGGGACGTCTTGTGGTGCACGGGGCGCTGTCTCTCCGTGTCGGTGGCGGGTGGCATGCTCTCGGCTGGTAGAGCAGCGTGTCGGTAAGGGGGCGCAGTGCGGCCTTGGGATGCGGAGCAGGTGCTTGCCCTGGCGTCCGATCCCGCCTCGGCCAAGGCCGGGCAGAGCGTCGCCCGGACTCAGAAGTGGTCCAGTGCGGGCAGTTCGGCGCGGGCTCTGTGGGGTCTGTGTCAGGGCAGCGGCGGGTCCAAGTCCTACCAGACCACGATCGACCTAGCCGGGCCGGCGTTCCGCTGTTCTTGCCCGAGCCGCAAGGTCCCCTGCAAGCACGCGCTCGGCCTCCTCCTGCTTTGGTCCGCCGACGAGGTCAGGCCGGGCGACGAGCCTGACTGGGTCTCTGGCTGGCTCACCGATCGCGAGACCCGGGCGGCCAAGCCTGCACCTGAGAAACCAGGCGAGGTAGCGGACCCGCTCGCTGCCCAGCAGCGGGCTAACCGCCGGGCCGAGCGGGTTGCGTCCGGCGTGGCTGAGCTGGATAGCTGGCTTGCCGATCAGGTACGTCGGGGACTGGGCGGGTTCGAGCAGCGCGGGTACGGCGAGCTGAGCCGACTTGCGGCGCGCATGGTGGACGCCCAGGCGCCTGGTCTGGCCGGAGCCGTCCGGCGCGCGGCTGGCGTCGTCGGACGCGGCCACGGCTGGCCCGGCGAACTGCTGGAGGAGTTGTCCCTGATCCACCTGACGGTCTCCGCCCATGCAAGGCTGGCGGACCTACCGCCCGCGCTTGCCGACACGGTGCAGTCCCGCATCGGTTGGACCGTCGAAACCGCCCGGGTCCTGGCTGACGGCGAGAAGGTCGAGGACGACTGGCTCGTCCTCGGCCGCGTCATCGAACCGGACGACAGACTGACTGTACGACGACTCTGGCTGCGCGGGGAATCCTCCCGACGACTGGCGCTGATCCTCAACTTCGCTGCAGCCGGGCGGCAACTCGACCCGCTGCCGGCCCGGCCCGGTGAGCTGGTCCCGGGGGTGCTGTCGTTCTACCCGGGCGCGTTGCCGATGCGGGCCCTGCTGACCCAGACCGCGCCACGTCTGCCTGGTTCCCGGCCGGGTGGCCTCAGCGTGAAGCAGGCGTTGGCGTCGTACGCGGGTTCGTTGGCGACGGATCCGTGGAACGAGCGATGGCCGCTGGTCCTGAGCGACGTGCGGCCCGCGCGGAATGGTGTGGGCTGGGCCTTGGTCGACGAAGCCGGTGACGGGCTGGAGTTGGTGCCCGGGCTGGATCCGTGGCGGCTGCTCGCGGTGTCGGCGGGGGATGCGGTGACGGTCGCGGGCGAGTGGAACCGGGCCGGGTTCAGGCCGATGACCTGCTGGGACGGCGACCGGCCGGTGGTGCTGTCATGAGGGGTTGGGACGGTTTGGTGAGTTCTGCGCTGCTCGGCACCGACCGGCGACCCCCGCAGAACGACGACCTGCCGGAGCCGATCCGTACTGCGCTGGGCGAGGGCGAACTACTCGACGCCGCCGCGCTAGCGACTCTCTACAGAAGAGCAGGACGCCTTCCTTTGCAGGAGTTGTCACCGATTCCTGCAGCGGCGGGTGAGGACCGGCCGTTGCCTCGGGCCGCTGCGATCCGCCGACTGGCGGCAATGCTCAGTGGGTTCCAGGCTGCTGTCCTCGGTGAATGGCTGCGTGTGGCGGAGGCCCGAGGCTGGGGCGTGCCGCCGGAGCACCTACCGGCGCTGGCGGATCTCGCTCGCGGCCGCTCGCCTTACCGGGCTCTGGTGGCCGCAGCGGCGGGTCGTCGGGCGAGCTGGTTGGCTGACCTCAACCCGGAGTGGCGATTCCTCGCGGACACAGTTGCTGATAGCAACGATGCGACGACTTGGTCGCATGGTAGCGCTGGACAACGACGCACCTGGTTGCTAGTGCTGCGTCGAGATGACCCGGCCCAGGCATTGGAGAGGCTCAGAGAAGTCTGGCCCTCCGAACCGGGGCCCGTCCGGGTTGAGTTCCTCCGCATCCTCGGTGAACAGCTTTCGCCGGCGGATGAGGAGTTCTGCGAGGCCGCACTGGACGACCGCGCCCGGGATGTCCGACGGGTCGCAGCCGGCCTGCTCGCGCGCCTTCCTGGATCCCGGTACGGTGACCGCATGGCCGCGCGAGTTCGTGCTTGCCTTGCCATCTCCCCGGGTGTTGTCACCGTCACCCTGCCGACGCGGGTGACGGCGGCGATGGAGCGCGACGGTATCGATCCACAACCCATGCAGGCCAAGCAAGCCATCGGCAAGCGCTCCTGGTGGTTCCGCCAACTCGTTGCCGCCGCACCTCTTTCGACCTATGAAGAATCGCCGGCCGAACTGCTCCAGCGGAAGGTCGATGGCTGCGATCCCGAACTGCTGCAGGGCGCGTTGGCTGATGCGGCCGTCCGCGAGCGATCGGCCGACTGGGCTCGTGCGCTCTTGCAGACGAACCCGTCCGGCGGGAATCGACCCGCAGAATTGATTCGGTTGCTACCAGCAAGTGAATGGGCTGCGATGGTCCTTGCGCTGCAGAGCAGCGCAGATCTTGCCGAGCTCGTCGGTGGGCTGCCCGTGCCGTGGCCGGCCGAGCTTGGCGCCGCGATGCTCGATCAGTTGGCCAGGGCGAACAGCGATCGCCGCTGGGCGCGATTGGCGAGCATCGCCTCGCAGGCCGTACCACCCGAGGTGCTGAACCATCCGATCACCCGGCAGCCGACCGGCGAGGACGACACCTGGCGGCTGCGCTTGGTAGAGACACTGATCTTCCGACGTGAGATGTACGAGGAGCTGTCATGACTGTGACCACTGCTGTGCTGCGCCCGCACGCGGAGGACGAGTACGCCGGCGAACTCGCCGCGCTGGCCGCTCACGATGATCGGTCCCGGCCCCCGGCCTGGCGGTTGTCGCCGGCCGCTGTCGTGACGTACCTGCTCGGCGGGACGGCGGGGGACACCGAGATCACCCCCAAGTACGTCGGGCCGCGCCGCCTGGTGGAGGTGGCCGTCGCGACGCTGGCGACAGACCGCGCCCTGCTACTCCTCGGCGTACCGGGAACTGCGAAGACTTGGGTCAGCGAGCATCTGGCGGCGGCCATCAGCGGTGACTCGACCCTGCTGGTGCAAGGCACCGCGGGGACGGCCGAGGAGGCGATCCGGTACGGCTGGAACTATGCGCAACTGATTGCCCAGGGCCCCAGTGAGAATGCATTGGTGCCGAGTCCGGTGCATCGGGCGATGGCGGACGCGAAGATCGCCCGGATCGAGGAACTGACCCGGATGCCGTCGGATGTGCAGGACGCGCTGATCACGATCCTGTCGGAGAAGGCCCTGCCGATCCCCGAACTCGGCACGGAGATCCAGGCCCGCAAGGGGTTCAACGTGATCGCGACCTCGAACGACCGGGACAAGGGCGTCAACGAGCTCTCCAGTGCGCTGCGACGCCGGTTCAACACAGTCGTCCTGCCGCTGCCGGACTCCGCCGAGGACGAGGTGGAGATCGTCTCCCGGCGGGTCTCGCAACTGGGGGCGTCGCTGGAACTGCCCCAACAAGACGACGCGCTCGACGAGATCCGCCGGGTCGTCACGGTATTCCGGGAGTTGCGAGCCGGGCGCACCGAGGACGGGCGTACGGCAGTCAAATCTCCGTCGGGCACGCTGTCCACGGCCGAGGCGATCAGCGTGGTGACCGGTGGTCTCTCCCTGGCCGCGCATTTCGGGGACGGCGTCCTGCGCTCGTACGACGTGGCGGGCGGAATCCTCGGCGCAGTCGTCAAGGACCCGTCGGCGGATCGGGTGGTGTGGTCGGAGTACCTCGAGACGGTGGTCCGAGAGCGGGAAGGCTGGTCCGACTTCTACCGCGCCTGCCGCGATCTCGGTAGTTCTCCTAGCTAGTCGGGGTACGTGACCATCTGCGATCTGTACCTACACATCAGGCAGTCGGACGACGCCAGCACACGGCTCGCGCGCGTCGAGCCGGACGACGCCGCGCGCCACGCGGATCTCCCCGCTTCCCTCCGCACTGAGGACATGGTTCTCGCACGCCACCATGGATCTCGATCCGAGGTCCGTTTTGACTGCAGATCTTTAGCTGCGCGACTGGAGCATGCGTCCCACGATGTCGGCGCGCTCCATCAGTGTGTTCCGGACCACCGGCGCTGCCTGCTGGGCCGATTCCTGTGCCTTCTCGATGTAAGCCTGGTCGATGGCGAATGGCGGGAACAGTCGGTTGGTGAAGACCATCGCCGGGAGCATCCCGCCGCGGTTGAGGTGGGGTATCAAGTCGAGGTAGCGCTGGGTGTAGGGCGCCAGCAGGTCGTCCTGCCCCGGGCGCCAGAACCCCGCCGCGACCTGGTTGACGGAGCCGATTGGCACGGCGCGGTCCACTTCCAGCCGCTGCCATACCGCTTCCTTCTCGCCGGCGTCCGGTCTGGCGGCCCGCACTGTAAGCGCCCGAACCCATGCGTCGGGATCGGAGTCGCGCTCCAGCAGGAGCGCGAGCTCGCCGGCAGTCTCGCCCCCGATCTCGGCCTTTCGCACCAACGCCCGCCATTGCAGGTCCACGTCGTCACCGGCCTCCGTCTGGAGCCAGGCCACGTCGTCGAGGTCGGCCGCGGATCGGGCGAGTGCGCGCAGCGCCACCTGGCGGCGGTCGGTGTCTCGTGTGAGGTTCCGGCAGGTGGTGGCGACCACCTGCGTGAGTTCGGTTCGCTGGGTGTCGGGGGCCCACTGCTCGGCGACATCTGCGGCGAGGGTGAGATAGGGCTCGACCACTGAATCGGAGGTCTCGACGGCAAGGACAGCGGTGATGCAGCGGACCACCTCAGCAGCGGTGGCCTCGCCAGTGACCAGCATGTCCCACACCGCCGCCGTGGCGACGCCTCGGGAGATGGCGGTGGGCAGTTCCGCAGCGGCCGACAAGAAGGCACTCCTCGTCGTGGGGCCGGGTCTTGTCGTGGCGAAGGTGAGGTCGTCGTCGTTGACGAGGTAGAAGTCCGCCCCGGGCGGAAGATCGACGGGAGTCCGGGTCTGCTCTATCTCGACCTTCACGAGCGCCGTGCGCTCCAGGCCGTCCCGGCGACTGCGGTAGGCGCCCACAGCGACCAACTGCGGCCGTGGTCGACCGCCGGGCCCGTGGCTCATCAGCACGAAGCCGTCGCCGTCGCGCTCGAGCGCGAGCCGGTCGGTGCCCGCCGTGTCCAGCCATGCTGCGCTCCACACATCCAGGTCGCGACCACTGGCCTTGGTCAGTGCGTCAATCAGGTCCTGCAACGTGGTGTTACCCCACGCGTGCTGGGCGAAGTAGGCGGTCATCCCGGCTGAGAAGTTCGTCTCCCCTACGTAGGTCATAAGCTGCTGCAACACGGACGCGCCCTTGGGATAGGTGATCGCGTCGAAGATCGACGACGCCTCGGCAACATCGTGAATGGGCTGGCGGATCGGATGCGAGATAGGTCCCTGGTCGGCGAGGTAGGCCCTGAGCTTTCCGACGGCCAGGTGTCCCACCCATGCGTCGGTATGCGATGTCGCCCGTGTGGCGGCCCAGTTGGCGGCGAACTCGGCGAACGACTCGTTGAGCCACAGGTCGTCCCACCAACGCATCGTGACGATGTTGCCGAACCACATGTGCGCCAGTTCGTGGAGCAGGTACCTCGCGAGGAGGGCACGCTCTGCGGGCGTGGGCGTTGCGCGGCGGAGGAAGTCGTCCGACCAGGTGACGCAGCCGTAGTTCTCCATCGCCCCGCCGAACTCAGGCACGAAGACCTGGTCGTACTTTCGCTGCGGAAACGGCATCCCGAAGACGTCCGCGAAGAAGCCCAGGCCCTGCTCCGTCAAGGTGAAGATCTCGTCGGCGTCGCGGTCCAGCACCGGCGCCAAGGACCGGCGGGCGTAGATGCCCAGATCGTGACTGCCAACTGTACGGCGGACCTCGTGGAAGGGGCCGGCATTGATGACCGTGTTGTACGTCGACAGCGGTGGGGTGTCGGGGAAGGTCCAGCGGCGTGCCGACCCAAGCACCTCGATGTGCGGGTCGCCGGAGTTGCTGGTGACCGTCCACTCGCCAGGCGCGGTCACCGTGAACGCGTGAGGGGCCTTGAGATCAGGCTGGTCGAAAGACGCCCAGACAAATGGCCCCTCGTCCGGCGCGAAGCACATCCACACATAGATCTCACCGTCCGCGGGATCGATGGCCTTGTGTACGCCCTCGCCTGTGGTCGTGTTCGTCTGCACGCTCTCCACTCGCAGCAAGTTGTGCGCGGCGAGGTTGGGCAGCTTGATCCGGCCCCTCTCGGCGGGCGCCAGGGCGATGCCGTTGAGCGTGGCGGTCACCACCTGCGCGGCGCAGTCTACGAACGTGTCTGCGCCAGGTTCCCGACACGTGAACGTCACCGTCGACACGCACCGCACTTCTGGCCCGCTCGGCAGATCGGTGAGGTCGACGGCCACGTCGTACCTTTCGACCGCAAGCAAGCCTGCCCGCTGCTCGGCTTCGGTCTGGCTCAAACTGTAGGTGTCCATCCGTCCTCATTGATTAGTTCTCGCCGATTGCCCCGCATTGACGGAGTCCCTGACCGAGCAGGCGAAGGCTCTCGGAATCAGGGACGCGGCAATGGTAAACCTCATCGCCGCCGCTGACAGCTTCACTGTCTCGACCATGCCGCAGGAGGACCCGGCGGTCGACGTCCTCACCGACTACGACTCCCCGGCCGAGATGACCGCGACGGGCGAGATGGTGGACGGCGCCGTTCACGTACACGCCGCGGTCATGCGACGGCGAGAGTCTCTTCGGCGTGCAGGGCCGACGCCGCCGCCTCGGCGCCGAACATTCCGGCACCGACGCCGGGGTGATACGACTGTCCGTGTGAGCCGCGTGGATCATCGTTCGAGAACTAGCCACACCCCGGTCTGCCGGGATATCAGCGGATGACCGTGCACCTCTTCGGCATCCGGCACCATGGTCCGGGGTCCGCCCGGGCGCTTTCTGCTGCGCTGGTTGAGCTCGAGCCGGACATCGTGCTGATCGAGGGACCGCCTGAAGCGGACAAGGTGGTAGAGCTGGCAGCCGATCCGGAGATGGTGCCGCCGGTGGCCCTGCTGGCTTATGCCGTGGACGATTCCACCCGGGCGGCGTTCTGGCCGTTCGCCGTCTTCAGTCCTGAGTGGCAGGCGATCCGGCACGCCCTCGCCGCCGGCGTACCGGTGCGGTTCTGCGATCTGCCGGCTGCGTACCAGTTCGGCAGCAGCGGTCATCAGGGCCGTGGACTGGCGGCGGATCCGCTCGCGACGCTGGCGGCGGCCGGTGGGTATGACGATCCGGAACGATGGTGGGACGACGTGGTCGAGCACCGGCGGGACGGGGCTCCTCCTTTCACCGTGATCGCCGAGGCGATGGCCGAGCTACGCGCTGATGAGGTGGCCACCGGACGCGAGGCGCAGCGTGAGGCGTACATGCGGACGACGCTGCGTAAGGCGATCCGCGAGGGGTTCGAACGCATCGCTGTCGTCTGTGGGGCTTGGCATGTTCCGGCGCTGGCAGAACCGTTGCCGCCAGCAACACATGACGCACGTGTGTTGAAAGGCCTGCCCAAGCGGAAGGTCGCGTGCACTTGGGTGCCGTGGACGCACGGGCGGCTGGCGAGCGCCAGCGGGTACGGCGCCGGCGTCAGCTCGCCCGGCTGGTACCACCACCTGTTCACCGCGCCGGACCAGATCACGACGCGCTGGCTGACCAAGGTCGCGCGGGTCCTGCGCGCTGAGGATCTGCCGGTGTCCAGTGCCCACGTGATCGAGGCCGTGAGGCTGGCCGACACCTTGGCTGCGCTGCGGGAGCGACCGCTCGCGGGGCTGAGCGAAGTCACCGAAGCTACCCGGGCGGTGCTCTGCGGCGGCAACGACTTGCTGCTCGACCTGGTGACCCGGGAGGCGGTCGTCGGCGAAATGCTCGGCACCGTGCCGTCCGCGACACCACAAGCACCGGTCGCGGCGGACCTTGCTGCACAAGCTCGACGACTACGGTTGAAGCGAGATACTGCCGAGCGCACGGTCGAGTTGGACTTGCGCAAGCCGAACGACCTGGAGAAGTCCAGGCTGCTGCACAGACTACGGATCCT
>JAWWPC010000150.1:0-3579 GCA_033851055.1 Kribbellaceae bacterium
GCGGCATCGACCTGGTCGAGTGGAATGCTGGACATCGATTGGTACGTCCACGTCAGAATGGATGTACCGGAGATCCGCCATTGCCGGCCGGGATCGTTGAGCAGAACCGGGGCCAGGTCACGCAGCACCCTGGCCGCCCAGATGGGATCGCGGGTGTGAACGTGGAAGCGCTCATCGATGCGCGGATCACCGACCGCGACACCTGGCTGTTCGGGTGGCACCGGTGTGCGAGGCGTGACCTGCAGAGGCGTGATCGGGGTTGGCAGGTCCAGTAGCGCGGCGACCCAATATTTGGAGTTCTCCCAACCGCGGCGGCCGAAGCTGTCATCGAGCACTTCCTGCTCGCGCGTGTACGCGAAGACGACTACGGACCGCTGGCGGTACGTGCCGCGCATCACGTCCGATAGCAGGTGCCGATGGTCGCCGAGCACCGGGTACGGGAACGAGTCCGGGTTCCGCTCAGCCGGATGGAACGGCTCACCGTGCAGCTGCTCGAGGAGTGCTCGTCGCTCCGCGTCTGAGCGCATTGAGGCTGTGAGAGTCCAGCCACGCGCCGCCGCGAACTCCCTGGTCGCCCGGAGCTTCCTGCCGTAGTCCTTCATGAAGCCCACCGAACGGACCGTAACGACCGGGCGGAGGGCAACGCAAGCGGGTCTCCGACACCAGACACGACTTCCGAAACGGCCCGTTCACTCAGATCTGAACATCGGCCGCGGGAGCGTCGTAGGGTTGCGCGCATGACAATGGGGATCCGCTTCGCCACCCGGTCCGATGTCGGCCTGCTCCGCGATGGCAATGAAGACTCGGCGTACGCGGGCTCGCGTCTGCTGGCTGTTGCCGATGGCATGGGAGGCCACACGGGCGGCGAGATCGCCAGCGCTGCGGTGATCGAGGAGCTTAAGCGCCTGGACATCGACGTGGCGGAGGACGAACTTCTAGCCACCCTCGGGGCGGCGGTCCGCCGGGCCAATGACACGGTGCATGCCATCGTCCAATCAGACCCGTCGTTGCAGGGAATGGGCACAACGCTCACCGCGATGCTGTGGTCCGGGTCCAAGCTGGCGGTGGTACAGGTCGGCGACTCGCGCGCTTACCTGCTACGCAACGGTGATTTGTTCCAGATCACCCATGATCAGACCCTTGTGCAGCAACTACTCGATGATGGCAAGATCAGCGAAGACCATGTCGCGTCCCATCCGTTCCGTTCCCTTCTGCTGCAGGCCCTTGACGGACGTACGCAAGTCACCCCGGACCTGCAACTGCGGGAGGCGCTCCTCGGCGACCGCTACCTGTTGTGCTCGGATGGCCTATGGAGCATGGTCACTCCCGAGGCCATTCACCACGCACTGAGTACCATCGCCGACCCGGAGCAGGTGGTACCTCACCTCATCGACCTCGCCAACGCGGGCGGCGGCCGGGACAACATCACCTGCGTCGTGGCCGACGTCGTCGACCTGACGGCGCCGGCCAGTCCCTCACCCGCAGTGCCGATCGTCGTAGGGGCAGCGCAGGCCGCCGGTCAGAGCCCTGGCCAGGCCGACGGTCCGGCCGTCCTCGGTAATGCCGGCACAGCACCCGCCGGCACCTGAGATCTGCACCGAGGCGGCCATCACTGGGTGAGGAAGGGCCGGCGCGGCTCGCCGGCCGGTTCGCCATGGCCCGCCCTAGTTTCTCCGAACGCGGCTAGGTCTCGTTCGTGCAGCGGCGCCCATGCGGACGAGTTGATGGCCGCGCCACCGCTCAGTCGGGCATCCGCGCTCTCGATGTTTTGGGCCGCGGTCCCGGCCTGCTCTACGGTGCACATCGCGGCCTCGCCGTCCGGGTGTCCGTCAGGTGGCCAGGCCCAACGCCAGGGTGGCGACGGCCAATGGAAGGAAGAAGCAGCTTCCCAGGAAGAACGTACTTCCGTAGTCGCTCACACGGATGTGGGTGTATGCCGCGCAGACGAAGAACAGGATGAGGCCGATCGCGGCAGCCGTCCCGACCAGTGGCACGCCGATGAGTCCGAGGAGCAGACCGACCGCTCCAGCTGTCTTGAGGGTGCCGATCGGAAAGACCAGCCACGATTCCGGCACGCCGGCCGTTTGGAGGGCGGGACGGAGTGTCCGCATGATCGGCTTGAGCCGGGTCATAGCGGCGAAGCCGGAGAAGGCATTGGCGCCGATGGCCAAGAGTGCGAGGACGACGTAGGTGGTATGCATGGAAACTCCACTGATCTCTTGAATCCGTTGGTCGGCGATGCCGAACCCTCGCTGGCTCGTCCCGGGTTGTGCCGGTGCCGAGTCTGCGGTCTGCCATAGCTGCGGGGGACCATCTCTCTGTGCCGTGGTCGCTGCATCCACCCCTTAGAGAGACCCCGGCCCCGAAATGTGACGCAGACGCGCGTGTTGTGACCTACGTCTCACCCCGGCGGCTCACGGCGGGCCCGGCCATCGCGGGTGGCGTCGTGACCCTGGACCGCGGCGAATGGATGGTCCTGTCGAGGAAGCGCCGTCACGCGTGTCACCACGCCGGCGTCCGGACGCTCCTCCAGCGTCTCGCGCTTCCTCGGCCGAGTGACCGAGCTCCTGCCCGCCGGCGGACACGTTCGCGCCGCCGGTGACGGCCGCTCCGCCTGTGACGGTCGGCCCACTGGGGAGGTGTCACGTACCGCGTCCTCGTACGCTCGTCGGCTCGACCGCTGGGCACGTGCGCAGGAGCTTCGGAATCGTGCCCGCGCTCGGGTGCTTATGGGGAAGGTGTGGGGGCGGGCTCGGGCCGGGGCAGGGCGTTGAGGAGGCGCTTGAAGGCGTCTGGGTCACCGCTCACCGTGACTTGTCCGGTGCGCATGGCCTCCTTCAAGTCCTGGCCCTTAGTCATGAGGGCCACGAAAGTCCTGGCGTCGGTATCGATCGTGGCGTCGGGCCGGAGTAGGTCCCCGCGTTCGATGTCGAGGCGGCCGTCGGCGACACGGACGCCAAAATGGTCTTCGCCGAAGCGGATCGCGTAGGTGGCGTTGAGGTCGTCGCTGGTCGCGGGGTCGAAGTCGTCGCGCAGTGCCAGCATGAGCGCGTCGCTGCCGATGTGGGCGTCGAGGTCGCGAAACGGTGAGCGGCGACCCCAGCGGCCAAGGTGGACGAGGACGGGTTCGAGTTCTCTGCCCCAGTCGGTCAGCTCGTACACCCACGATCCGCTTGGCGGGGCGAGCTTACGCCGCCGTACCAGCCCGAGCCCTTCGAGTTCACGCAGGCGGCGGGACAGACGGTTGGGGCCGGCGTTGGGCAGCCCGGCCCGCAGATCGGTGAACCGTTTGGGGCCGAACAGCAGCTCGCGGACGACCAGCAGCGCCCAGCGCTCGCCGATGAGGTCCAGAGCGTGTGCGGTCGCACATGCCTCGCCGTACGTGCGGGTGTTCTCCACATCCCGGAGTCTAATCGGTGGCGGTACCACAACGAATCTATCTGGTTCCCTTGTCGTACTAACAAATATCGTTCTAGTATCAAGATGATTCAGGCGCACCTCAGGAGGAACAGTGATCCTTGTAACGGGAGCGACCGGGCGTCCCGGGTCGGCAGTCATCCGGGAATTCGCCCGGCGGCG
>JAWWPC010000167.1:0-13184 GCA_033851055.1 Kribbellaceae bacterium
GACTCGATCAAGGTGTCCGACAGCAGGTGCGGGTTCAGCCCGAGGCCGACCAGGCCGGTGTGCTTCACGTTGTAGTAGTGCTCGCCCTGCTCCACCCGCGGGTTCTCCAGATGCTCGATCTGGACCGGTCCCGGGAACTGATCCGCCACCAGTGCCGCGATCTCGCTCACCGAGTGGCTCTCGGTCATCTGGTTGAAGACGCGGAACTCCCCTGCATCAGCGGGGTTCTCCACGGCCAGCCGGATGCACTCTACGGTGTCGCGGATGTCGATGACGCCGCGGGTCTGGCCGCCGGTCCCGTAGACGGTGAGCGGCTCGCCGAGGACCGCCTGGATGACGAAACGGTTGAGCACGGTGCCGAACACAGCGTCGTAGTCGAACCGGGTTGCCAGCCGGCTGTCGCGGATGGTCTGGGTCGTCTGCTGGCCGTAAACCACGCCCTGGTTGAGATCGGTGACGCGCAGTCCCCAGACCCGGCAGCCGAACTCCAGGTTGTGCGAGTCGTGCACCTTGCTCAGGTGGTAGAACGAGCCCGGCTTCTTCGGGTAGAGCATCCGGTCGGTCCGGCCGTTGTGCTCGACCTCGAGCCAGCCTTCCTCGATGTCGATGTTGGGCGTGCCGTATTCACCCATTGTGCCGAGCTTGACCAGGTGGATCTCCGGGTCGATCTCGGCGACGGCGTACATCAGGTTGAGCGTGCCGATGACGTTGTTCTGCTGGGTATAGACCGCGTGCTGGCGGTCGATCATCGAGTACGGAGCCGCCCGCTGCTCGGCGAAGTGCACTATGGCGTCGGGACGGAACTCGGCCAGCGCCTGGTAGACGAACTCCGCGTCGAGCAAGTCGCCGACATACGAGCCGATCCGCTGGCCGGAGAGCTCCTCCCACGCGGCTAGGCGGGTGTCCAGATCCTCGATCGGTACCAGGCTGCGAACGCCCAACTCCTCGTCGTACCCGCGGCGGGCGAAGTTGTCGAGCACGGCCGTTTCATGACCGTTGTCTGACAGATGCAGCGCTGTCGGCCACCCTAGGTAGCCGTCACCGCCAAGGACGAGTACACGCACGAACTGAACCACCCTCCGAGCTGGGAATGTGCTGCCACCCACCATGTACTACCCGCCCAAATCGGACGAGAACGTGACATGTTCCACGTAGTTGACCATTGAAGGTGGTCCACTTGACCAAGTAATGCCCAGCCCCGTCGGGCGGATACCTCCCACCGGGCGGTGGAGCGGGCCATGCAGAATAGGCCGGGTGCAGGAACACGTCGGAGCCTTCGCCAGCGCGACCGGACGCGACCTCGAAGAAGGAGGCGCAGGCCAGCCGCGCTACCGCCGGTACCAGCACGAGCTGATCGCACCGCACTGCGGCCGCTCGGTGCTGGAGGTCGGCGCCGGGCTTGGCGAGTTCGCGGTCCAGTTCGAGAACCTCGACCGGCTGGTGGTCACCGACGTGGACCCGGGCGCGGTCGAGGTGCTGCGGCAACGATTTGCGGACCGGCCCGAGGTGGAGGCGCGACAACTCGCTCTCGGCGACGAGCTGACCTTGGACAGACCGGTCGAGTCGATCGTCGCGATCAACGTGCTGGAACACATCGACGACGACGCGGGCGCGCTCAGGTCGCTGGCTGGATTGCTCGCGCCCGGCGGCAGCATCGTGCTCTGGGTCCCCGGCTACCAGCAGCTGTACGGCGAATTCGATCGCCGGGTCGGGCATGTCCGCCGGTACACCCCGGCCACTGTCGCCGCTGCCGTAGTACGAGCGGGGTTGCAGGTCGAAGTGGCCAAGCCGGTGAACTTGCTCGGTGGGATCGCCTGGTGGGCCGCGGTCCGCCGCGGCGGCAGCACCTCGCCCAACCCGCGCCTGGTCGGCATCTACGACCGCTTCGTCGTCCCGGTCACCCGCGCGGTTGAGCGCCGGATCCCGGTTCCGTTCGGGCAGTCGGTGCTCTGCGTGGCAAGGACGCCGGCCGAGCCATGCTGAAGCGGCTGCATGTTCCCCGGTTGTTGCTCTGGGTTCGCTACTCGGCTTCCTCGGTGATCGCCGGTGTCATCAGCGAGTTGGCGTTCCTTGCTTGCTACTGGCTTGGTACGGCGCCAATGGTGGCCAGCGTGGTCGCGTTCGCCGTCGGAGCAGTGCCGAACTACGTGCTCAACCGACGCTGGGCCTGGGGACGCAAGGGCCGGGCCGACCGGACCCGCGAGTTGTTGCCCTATATCGTCATCGTGGTAGTTACAGCAGCCACCGCCGCGCTAATCACGACCGCCGCCGACCACTTGCTGCGGCACCGGATCGACTCGCACACGCTACAGACCGTGCTGGTGAGTGCCGCCTTCCTAGGCACCTACGGCGTCATGTTCGTACTGAAGTTCGTGCTGTTCGACCGGCTCGTCTTCGCCCGGCCAACACAGCCAGTCGCCGCTGAACGTATTCCCGCCACCAAGTCCCCGTCATGACCCGCGCGTAGTTCGCCCCGTACACCAGGCCCGGGCCCTTCTTGCTCGCACCGTTGCCGCGGCGCCGCATCGTCATCGGCAACTCGACCACCCGGGCTCCACTTGCCAGTACGCCGAGCAGCAGCTCTGACGACTGGTACTGCGGCTCTCTCAGAGTGACCGAGCAGGCCAACCCGGCCCGCATCGCGCGGAAGCCGAACGACGTGTCGCTCAGCCGCCGCCAAGTCAGGAGCGAGGCCAGCGTGGCGAAAACCCGGACACCCATCCAGCGCAAGTGACTGTCGGCATCCTCTTGGCCGAGCCGTCGTGACCCGGTCACGAAGTCGGCTTCCCCGTCCAAAATCGGCTGCAGCAGCACCGGCAGCTCGGAGTCGTCGTACTGGCCGTCGGCGTCTGTGGTCGCGATGTACTCCGCGCCGCCCTCTGCCGCGAGGTGATAGCCGAGTCGGAGCGCGGCACCCTGCCCACGGTTGCGGAGTGCCTCGCACACGTACGCCCCGTGCGCTGCCGCGATCTCTCCGGTCCCGTCGTTGGACCCGTCCACCACGACCAGTACGTCGAGGGGCAGACCGGCGCAGGTTGCTGGCATGTCCTGCAGTACCTGGCCGATCCCGCCCGCCTCGTTGTAGGCGGCAATCACTACGACAAGCGGAGCGAATGCCGGCTGGCCGTACCGCTGGCGGAAATCCTCGAGCGCCTCCGAGTCCACGCCGTCGGGATAATCCGCAAGAGCGACCCGGCGCTTCGCCGGCCCCAACAGCGCGGTTACCCCGAGCGCACCTGCCAATGGGAATAGCACCAGACCGGGCAACTGGTAGCGCCAGGAGAACTCGAAGGCCGCAGACCCCAGCAGCAGGATCAGCCCGGCACTCGCCGGCAGAAATGCAGCCGACCGGATCCGGGAGCGACGCGCCCGGCCGAACCCCGCGGCTGCCGCGATCGCAAGCAGGGCAGCGATTCCCAGCGCCAGGCCCGGCGTGTAGCCGCCGTGCAACTGGTAGGCCCGGAGGACGCCGGCCAGGTCGCGGTTGACGTACGGGGCAGTCCCGCCGTACTGACGAGCAGCATCGGCGGTCTGTTTCTCGCTGGCGTTCGGGTAGGTCAGCTGGAACTGCCACCGCGACAGCGGTACGTCGTCAGGCGAGGTGGTCCGGGTCGGTGCGAATCCCTTCGCGAAGTCCTTCAGGGCCGCGAATGCGACGTCGAACGGCTGGTGCCGCAGCACGATCTTGCTGAACTCCGTGGCGAGTTGCTGCTTGGTCCGTCCGGGCGGCAGCGGCCCCGGCCAGTTCGGGTCGCCGTAGCGGTTGTGCGCATATTGGTCGACCCCTAGGCGGTCGCCGAGCGGCTCCTTGGGGCAGAACAGACGAGTGGCCTCATCCAGTGGCAGCTTGGCGCAGTTCGCCACCACAGCGGTCCGCCCGTAGAGCACCTGATTCTCTGCCCCGGAGAATCCCCACCTGCCAGTCTCCGAATGGAAGTAGCCGACGTAAGCCCCGAACACCACGGCGAAGCCGGCTACTACGGCACCGGTCCGCCGAACCAGCCGTGGCCAACTGCTACGACGCCGCCACGCTGAGCCGACTACCACTAGATAGAGGACTACCGCGACCAGCACGGTGATACCGATCGTCCGAACCACCACGGCAGCACCTAGCAGAAGCCCGACCAGTCCTGCACGTTTCCACCCGGGCGTGCCCCAGCCGAGGAGCAGCCACAGGATCGCGACCAGCAGCACGTCGAAGGTCGTCTCCGCCATGATGTTCTGCTCGATCTGCAACTGGTAGGCGTCGAGCAAGATGGGCGCAGCAGCTAGAGCGGCAAGCCACCGGTAGACCCCGAGCCGACGAGCTAGAGCGTAGATCGCGATCCCCAGAGCGAGCCCGACGATGTGCTGGACGACCACGACCAGAGTGAGGCCGCCAAGGTCAACCAGAGGTCGCAGCACCAGGTCGTAGCCGATCGGGTTCAGCTGATCAGGCCGCAACTCCTTCATGTTCCCGAGGTAGTGCACCGAGTCCACATAGAGGATGGACGGCCGGTACGCGAACGTCGCCAGCACCCGCAGCACCGCACCGACCACCAGCAGCATGACTAGCAGCCAGTGTCGGCGGCCCAGCGTGACCAGCCGGCTAACTGTTGGCGGAAGAGTCACCGGCCGGTTCACTGTTGGCTGAAGTACTGCCACGTGCGGGACAGCCCATCAGCCAGCGACACCGTCGGCCGGTAGCCAAGGGTGCTGGCACTGGCGGACACGTCGACCACTACTGCAGGCATCTCCCCTGCCGGCGCGGCCACGTGCTCGGCCGGAACCGGGGAGCCGGTGACCTCGCGCACTGTCTGAACCAGTTCCAGCACCGACACAGACCGGCCGGAGCCGACGATGGCGAGACCGTCGTACCGGCTGTCAAGGGCCAGCAGTACCGCAGCAACCACGTCGTCGAGGAAGACGAGATCCCGCCGCTGCAGCCCGTCGCCGTACACGCGGACGCCGGTACCGGTCAGGGCAGCCCGCATCATCCGCGGGACGAAGCTGTCCTTGTGGGACATGCCCGGGCCGTACACGTTGGTGAACCGCAGGGCCGCGGTCGCCATCCCGTAACTGCCGGAGTACGCGGACAGCAGCATCTCGCACGCCGCCTTGGTCGCGCCGTACGGCGTCAGGGGGCGCAACGGCAGGTCGGCGGTGATCGTCGCGGTCCCGACATCGCCGACCACGGCATTGGTGGAAGCGAGTACGAATGAGCCGACACCGCGCGTCCGGCAGAACTCGAGCAACGTCTGGGTGATCGTCACGTTCTCGGCAAAGGTGCGCATCGGCGCGTCGACCGAACGCAGCACCGAGGTCAGCGCCGCCAGGTGCACGACGGCCGTCGGCGTGGTCTCGAAGGCGGCGGCACAGACCTCACCATCGGACAGGTCGCCGGTCACGACAGTCACGCCTGCGTCCCAGGAAGGATCCGGCGGCTCGCGGTCAACCACGGTCACAGGGACGTTCCGCTGCCGCAGAGCGGCAACGACTGCCCGGCCGATGAACCCGGCCCCTCCGGTCACCAGCACCCGGTCGGCCTCAGCACTCGGTTCAGCCATGCCGTCAACTTACCTGTCGGAGGAGTACCGATCGTCGGGCCGGGTCGCCACATCTTCACAGCGCGACACCACAACAACGTCTGGTAGTCGGCCAAGTGGTGGGGATGGCGCCGTCGTCGTTGGCGGTGATTTCTGGTCCCGGAGTGACCTCTTGTTACGCAATGCTATCGATCCAATACTCACAGGTTCGAATGATGGGCGTTCGGGCCTGTTTCCGATCAGGAGGTCTTGCCTTGACCGATCACCGTCCCACCCGCAGGAATGTGCTCAAAGCCGCCGGCGGGCTCACCGCCGCACTGGGTCTGAGCGCCGGAACCATTCTGGCGACGTCGGCGGCGGCCAGCGCCGCCGACGACGGTTTCGGACTGCGCATCGTGGAACGCATCGAGAACGACGGCCGCATGCAGTACTACCGGTTCGCGACCGACGCCATCGGCTGGAACCCCGCCGTCAACGTTCTGCTACCCGACGATTACCACGCCAGCGGACGCACCTACCCCGTCCTGTACCTGTTCCACGGCGGCGGCCCCGACCAGGACTTCGTCACCTTCGACCGCCTGGGCATCCGCGACCTGACGGCCGGAAAGCCGATCATCATCGTCATGCCCGATGGCGGTCACGCCGGCTGGTACTCCGACCCGGTCAGCTCCAACACCGGCGCCCACAACTGGGAGACCTTCCACATCAACCAGTTGCTGCCGTGGATCGAGGCGAACTTCCGGACGTACGCCGAGTACGACGGCCGCGCCGTCGCCGGCTTCTCGATGGGCGGTTTCGGCGCCCTGAAGTACGCGGCCAAGTACTACGGCCACTTCGCCTCCGTGAGCGCTCACTCCGGCCCGGCGAGTCTGCGGCGCGACGCCGGGCTGGTCACCCACTGGGCCAACGCCTCCTCGGCCGCGATGGACCTCGGCGGCGGCACGGTCTACGGCGTGCCGCTGTGGGATGAGGCCAGGGTCAGCGCCGACAACCCGGTCGAGCGGATCGAGAGCTACCGCGACAAGAGGATCTTCCTAGTTGCCGGCACCAGCCCTGACCCGATCAACGGGTTCGACCTGGCTAACGAGACGGCGGTGCTCGCCGGCCAACGCGAGTTCCGTGCCCTGCTGGGCAACGCCGGGATCCCCCACGAGTGGCACGAGGAGCCCGGCGGCCACTTCGTCCGGCCCGCTCTGCTCAGCGCGGACATCGACGGTATCGTCCAGCGCCTGCGCAAGGCGTAGACCACGCTGGCGAGATAGCGGCCGGCTCATTGGCGCGGTGGCGGGACAGTCGGCCCTCGGCCGACTTGCCCGCTGTCGGCGGGCGACAAGCACCGGTAGCGCAGACGCCTATATCTTGCAGACTGCGACGAACACTTGACCACGGGTGACGCTACTGGGCAGGATCTTCCCGGACGCGTGCTGACAACCTTGTCATCGGGGCCGCGTAGCCACGTCGATGCGCGGCACCCGACGATCCGGGGGCCGGGCGCCTGTCCTTCCGCCCAAGGAGCCATAGATGATCTTCCGTCGTCCCATGGTGCTCGTCACGTCGCTCGCTCTTGTTGTGACAATGTCGTCCATGACGTCAGCTCGCGCCGCCGAACCCGCCGCATCGGTCACTGCCGCACAGACTGCCTCCCAGCTCGCCGGCAGTGATGCCTCCTTCTTCACCTCCTTCGAACCTGGTCAACCGCAGCCCGGCTACACCGACACAGTCGAGACCGGCCCGGACGGGAAACCGCGGGCCGACGGCGTCGAAGGGCCGACGCCGACCGGGATCGGCGGCAGCGAGATGGACAAGGTCACCAAGGTCGAGGCCAACGGTGAGAACACCGGCGGCGGCGAGATCGCGACCAACGTCGCCGACGGCGACAAGTTCACCAAGTGGCTGGTGTTCCAGCCGACCGGCTGGCTGGTCTTCTCGATGTCGGCGCCGGTGACGATCCGCAAGTACGCGCTCACCTCGGCCAACGACGCCGACGGCCGGGACCCGAAGAACTGGACCCTGCAGGGCTCGAACGACGGCACCACCTGGTCGACGCTGGACACCCGGACGAACGAGGATTTCGCCAGCCGGTTCCAGACCAAGCAGTACGAGTTCGCCAATGAGACGGCGTACAAGTTCTTCAAGCTGGACATCACCCAGAACCACGGGGAGAACATCGTCCAGCTCGCCGACGTGTTCCTGTCCAACGGCGCCCCGCTGCCACCCCCGGGCCAGACCGCCGAGTCGCGGCTCGACTCGGGCCCGACCAGTGCCTACAACTCGCGCGCGCGGACGGGCTTCACCGGCGTCCACTCGTTCCGGTACGCCGGCCACCAGACGAGCGCGGGCCGCGGTTACACCTGGAACAAGATCGCCGACGTGGACCTGAAGATCAGCAAGGACACCCGGCTGTCGTACAAGATCTTCCCCGAGCACGTCGAGGGCGACCTCAGCTATCCCAGCACCTACGCGGCGGTGGACCTGGCGTTCTCCGACGGCACCTACCTCAGCGATCTGAAGGCGAAGGACCACCACGGGTTCGAGCTCAGCCCGCGCGGTCAGGGTGACGCGAAGGGCCTGTCCACGAACCAGTGGAACAACATCGAAGCCGACCTCGGCAAGGTCGCCGCCGGCAAGACGGTGCAGCGGATCCTGGTCGGGTACGACAAGCCGGCCGGTCCCGCCGACTTCCGCGGCTGGATCGACGACCTGCGGATCAGCCAGGCGGACAATCCCGACACCGCAGCCCAGCAGACGGCGAGCAAGCACCCCTCGGACCTGGCCGTCACCACCCGCGGCACGAACTCCACAGGCGGCTTCTCGCGCGGCAACAACTTCCCCGCGACGGCGGTCCCGCACGGCTTCAACTTCTGGACTCCGGTGACGAACGCCGGGTCGCGCTCGTGGCTGTACGACTATGCCAAGGGCAACAACGACCAGAACCAGCCGGCGATCCAGGCCTTCTCGGTCAGCCACGAGCCGAGCCCGTGGATGGGTGACCGGCAGACCTTCCAGGTGATGCCCTCCACAGCGGACTCCCCGACCGCCGATCGCAAGGCGCGGTCGTGGACGTTCAGCCACGACAACGAGATCGCCCTGCCGTACTACTACGGTGTCACCTTCGACAATGGCAACGCGGTCGAGCTGGCCCCGACCGACCACGCCGCGATCATGCGTTTCTCCTTCCCTCAGGGCAAGCCCTGGCTGGTATTCGACAACGTCACCAACGAAGGCGGTCTGACACTCGACCCGGCAACCGGTGTGGTGACCGGCTTCAGCGACGTGAAGAGCGGGCTGTCCACCGGCGCCGGCCGGCTGTTCGTGTACGGCGTGGTGGACCACAAGGTGATTGCCAGCGGCAAGCTCAGCAACGGCGGCGGCGCGAACGTGGGCGGCTACTTCGGCTTCGATTCGTCGGTCAAGCAGGTCCAGCTGCGGATCGCCACCTCATTGCTCGGCACCGCGCAGGCGAAGAAGAACCTGGAGCTGGAGCTCGCCGCGGACAGCAGCTTCGACAAGGTGAAGAACGCGGCCCAGCAGGCCTGGGACAACAAGCTGAAGGTCATCGAGGTCGAGGGCGCCACCGCCGACCAGCTGACCACCCTCTACTCGAACCTGTACCGGCTGTTCCTCTACCCGAACAACGGCTCCGAGAACACCGGCACCGCGACGAATCCGGTCATCACCTACGCCTCGCCGGTGTCGCCGAAGGTCGGTACGGACACGCCGACTGAGACCGGCTCGAAGATCATGGCCGGTCAGACCTACGTCAACAACGGCTTCTGGGACACCTACCGGACCGTGTGGCCGGCGTACAGCTTGTTCGCGCAGGACGAGGCCGCGGATCTGGTGAACGGGTTCGTCCAGCAGTACAAGGACGGCGGGTGGATCTCGCGCTGGTCCTCGCCGGGCTATGCCAACCTGATGGTCGGTACCAGCTCCGACGTCGCCTTCGCGGATGCCTACCTGAAGGGCATCAAGGGCATCGACGTCCAAGCGGCCTACGACGCCGCTCTGAAGAATGCGGCGGTCCGGCCCCCGACGGAGAACGTCGGACGCAAGGGCCTGGACCTGTCCCCGTTCAACGGCTACACCGCGAACACCACCGGTGAGGGCTTCAGTTGGTCGATGGACGGCTACGTGAACGACTTCGGCATCGCGAACATGTCGAAGGCCCTCTACGACAAGGCCAAGAAGAACGACCCACGCAAGCAGGAGTACCTGGACAACTACAAGTACTACCTGAACCGGGCCCGGAACTACGTGACGCTGTTCGACCCGGCGCTGAACTTCTTCCAGGGCAAGGACCCGAGTGGGGTGTGGGGCAACTCGCCGAGCACGTTCGACCCGCAGGACTGGGGTAACGACTACACCGAGACGAACGCGTGGAACATGGCGTTCTCCGTACCGCAGGACGGCGCCGGCCTGGCTGCCCTGTACGGCGGTCGCGACGGCCTGGCGAAGAAGCTGGACGAGTTCTTCAGCACGCCGGAGGACGCCACTCACACCGGCGGCTACGGCGGCACGATCCACGAGATGCTCGAGGCCCGGGACGTCCGGATGGGCCAGTACGGCCACAGCAACCAGCCGTCGCACCACATCGCCTACATGTACGACTTCGCCGGGCAGCCGTGGAAGACGCAGGAGAAGGTCCGCGAGGTGCTGAGCCGGCTCTACCTCGGGTCGGAGATCGGCCAGGGCTACCCGGGCGACGAGGACAACGGCGAGATGTCGGCCTGGTACCTGTTCAGCGCGCTCGGGTTCTACCCGCTGCAGGTCGGCAGCCCGACGTACGCGATCGGGTCGCCGCTGTTCACCAAGGCGACGGTCAACCTGGGCAATGACAAGAAGTTGGTCGTCAGCGCCCCGAAGAACAGCGCCAAGAACATCTACGTCAAGGGCGTCACGGTCAACGGCAAGAACTGGACCTCCACGTCGCTGCCGCACGAGCTGATCGCGAGCGGCGGCAAGATCGAGTTCGACATGACCGACAAGCCGTCGAGCTGGGGCACTGGCCGCAACGACGCGCCCCCGTCGATCACGAAGCCGGGCGAGGACCCGATGACGTGGCGCGACTCGACCGAGGACGCAGGCGCTGTCACCGCCAGCAACGGCGTCGACGTGTCGGCCCTGACAGACAACGACTCGAAGAAGCAGGTCACGCTGACCGGGGCCACGCCGACCGTGACGGTCAACCTGGCTCAGGGCCGCCCGGTCACGATGTACAGCCTGACCAGCGGGACCACCGGCTCCGCGCCGTCCGGGTGGACCCTGGAGGGCTCGAACGATGGGATCAGCTGGACCACGGTTGACCGTCGTAGCGGGGAGGAGTGGGCGTTCCCGAGCTACACCCGCTCGTTCTCGGTGACCTCGCCGAAGGCCTACACCCAGTACCGGCTGGTGATGACTCCGGCGGCGGGTGCGAACGGGGTGACGCTGGCCGAACTCGAACTGCTCGGCACGCTGAAGGGCGTGGAAGCCGGCACCCACCCGAGTGACAAGCAGTTGGCGGCACTTCCGAGCCCGACGCCGTCGCAGTCGATCGACCGCAACTACGGCTGACGAACTTCCGACGGAGCCGCCCCCAGAGCGGCTCCGCCGGAAAAGTGAGGGGGTGGTCGGTCCCCGCCCGGACCGCCACCCCGTCACCGTTACTGACGCCACTGCCCGCCGATCGGTTGCCATCGCCTTTCCGATGGCTACTTCTCAGTTCAGCCGGACCAGCGGCCGGTGAAGAAGGCTGCGGCCCAGATCGCGGCCAGCGGGATCGCCACTGCCAGGTAGAGCCGGCCGAGCCAGGGTCTGCGTTCGGCCATCACCGCCAGGCCGATCCACAGCGGCCACCAGAGCAACGTCGCGCGAGTCAGCGAGTAGATCCAGTACGACGTCGCGAAGGCAGCGATGGTGCTCCCCACCCAGGCCGCCTCGCCCCAGGATCGGCGCCAGAGCAACCAGACGAGCAGCGCCAGCCCGGCGAGCAACGCGACCAACTCGGCGCGGAACATCCAGGTCCAGTCGGTCCGGTCGGCCGAGAAATGCCCGGCGGTCGCCGCCTGGACCGTGTGTACCAGTGATGTCCACGGCCAGGTGAACTCGCGGTTCCAGCCCTGCTGCTGCGCCTGCTGCCAGGCGAACCAGGAACCGTGGATCTGCTTCAGGTAGGCCATAAACCCGAGCACCGGCACGGCCGGCAGTGCTAGCCACGGGATCGAGAGCCAGTTCCGCTTCTTCGAGGTCAGGAACTCCACCACCAGCGCGAACGCGAGGAAGATCCCCGACACCCGCACGGTCGCCGCCAGCGCGACAAAGACCGCGGCCCGCGCCCATCTCCCCTGCCGTGCCGCCAGCCACCCGGGGAAGGCCAGCGCACAGAACAGTGCCTCCGTGTACGGCGCTGCCAGGAACACCCCGACCGGAGCCGCGAACCAGATCAGCACCGCCTTCGGACCGAGCCCACCGGGCCGCTCCGCCCCCAACTCCGGGAACTCGTGCTGCGCCAGCCTGGCCAGGTAGACCCCGGCCACTCCGCTCGCGATCAGCGAGATGAGGATCCCGCCGCCGACCGGGCCGAGTCCGGTCCACCCAACGGCTCGCATCATGATCGGCAGCCCCGGGAAGAACGCGGCCAGGGGAGCGCCGGACGGCTCGCCGTGGTTGTAGCCGTACTCGGCGATCGCCTTGAAGTGCCAGACGTCCCACTGCAGCCAGGCGTGCCAGACGTTCGGGTAAGAGCTGCCGGTGTTGAACATCAGTGGCGCGGACAGCGACAGAACGAAGATCGCGACCCGGCTGACGAACAACCAGCCGAGCACCTCGCGGGTCGTCAGATCCTGCAGCAATTGGTAGAAACGGGAGGCGGGCCCACCGCGAGTCCGATGGGCCCGGCGAGGTCGCTCCGAGGTCACCCGCTCATCCACGAATCGCTACACCCCCTCGTCGATCTGGACGCCAACAGTTCCGGGCGGCGACAAGTCGCTTGCGCCCGCAGTCCCGGGGCGCGAAGACAACTCCATCAGCAAAGTCACACGGTTCATCGTGCCCCATCGCCTGATGCCCCTGACGGATCCGCTGCCCCTTCGGCCGTCTCCCGAGCAGAGCCTCTCTGTTGGGTCAGGGGGTAGGCGGTCCCTGCGGTTGGCCTGGGAGGATCGGGCTGGGGCTGGGGCTGGGGCCGGGGCTCTTGGGCTGCTTGCCCGGCGGCTTGCCACTCGGTTTACCCGTCGGCGTGCTCGAAGGTGAGTCGGACGGCGTGCTCGAAGGTGAGTCGGACGGCGTGCTGGACGGCGTGTATGAAGGCGTGGTGGACGGCGTGTACGTCGGCGACGGGCTGTAGCTGCTCACGTCCGTCGGATCCACGAACGGCTGGTCCGGGACATTCTTGAGCGCTGGTTCCATGTAGGCCAGCCAGGTCTTCACCGGCCAGTTGCCACCGAAGAAGGCCTTGTCGCTGCTGTACGGGTCGAGGTCCCCTTCACCGGTCTTCCCGGCGCGGTACAGCACCGCGGTCGACAAGGACGAGGTCGTGTTCGACGCCGGCGTGTAGCCGGTCCACCAGGAGGTCAAGGTGTCCGCGCCGTCTTTACATCCGCCGCACTTGGCGTTCGCCGTGCGGTGTTCGACAGCGACACCACCAGCAGTCCCCGTCTTGCCTGCCACCGGGCGCTTGAG
>JAWWPC010000215.1:0-5331 GCA_033851055.1 Kribbellaceae bacterium
CCGCGACACCTGACTCTTCTCACGGCCGAGGAGCTCGGCGATCCGGCTCACTCCGAGACCTTGCGTACAGTGCTCTGGCAGGGCGAGCAGATCGAGTATCTCCAGGTCACGCCGGAGACCCGCGGAGGGCGGCGTGACCTGCCGGGGGAGTGGAGGCATGGGCAGGAGGTTAGCCGGAGTGTGCCGGGGCGGGTCAGCCGAATTCATGGTTGCGTTCATCGCAACAAGTATTGCACTCAGGAAGACTCGGTCTTACGGTTCATTCACTGCGGACCGGATCGGAGCCGGCCGCACCCCTCCGACCAAGAGACGAGAGGTGTCCCATGAGCCTCAGCGAGTACGTGTCGTCGCGCTGGGACGAACTGACTCAGGCGGCAGGCCAGCACGCACTCGTCGTAGCGCTGTCGATCCTCATCGCGACTCTGATCGGCGTTGGGACCGGCGTGCTGACCTATCGCAGGCCAAGGCTGGCGGCGCTGGCGGTCGGCACGACGGGCGGTTTTCTCACCATCCCCTCGTTCGCACTGCTCGGCCTGCTCATCCCCTTCCTCGGCCTCGGCTGGGGACCGACCCTTGTGGCACTGGTGATGTACGCGCTGCTGCCGATCGTGCGGAACACGATCGTGGGTCTGCGGGGAGTCGACCCGGCGGTGGTCGAGGCCGGCCGCGGCATCGGGATGAGTTCCCTGCGCGTGATGCTCCGGGTCCAACTCCCGCTGGCCTGGTCCGTCATCCTCGCCGGGATCCGTGTCTCCACCCAGATGATCATCGGTATCGCGGCGATCGCCGCCTATGTCGCGGGTCCCGGGCTCGGTAACCAGATCTTCGACGGGCTGTCCCGGCTGGGCTCGGTGAACTCTTTGAACGCGACCCTCGCCGGGACCCTCGGAGTGGTCGTCCTGGCCCTCGCCTTCGACCTCTTCTACCTCGTCATCCGCCTGCTCACCACCCCGAGGGGCCTTCGTGCTTGACATCATCCGACTGCTCATCGACCCTCCGCGCCAAGGGGGGCACCATGCTTGACGACAGCAGTGGTGGCGCCCGCATCGAGCTGGACGGGCTCACCAAGCGCTATCCCGGCCAGGACGAGCCCGCGGTCGAGAACGTCACCATGGACATTCCGGCCGGTGAGCTGGTCGTCTTCGTGGGGCCCTCCGGTTGCGGCAAGACCACCACGATGAAAATGATCAACCGGCTGATCGAGCCGACCTCGGGCGCCATCCGGATCGGCGGCGAGAACGTGCTCGGTCTCCCGCCGGACCAGCTGCGCCGCCACATCGGCTACGTCATCCAGCAGATCGGACTGTTCCCCCATCTGACCGTCGCCGAGAACGTGGCGCTGGTGCCCAAGTTGCTGCGCTGGCCGAAGAGCAAGGTGTCGGCCCGGGTCGAGGAACTGCTGGATCTGGTCGGCCTGGACCCGGCGCAGTTCGCCGGCCGCCGCCCCCGGCAGCTGTCGGGTGGGCAGCAGCAGCGCGTCGGCGTAGCCCGGGCGCTGGCGGCGGACCCGCCGGTCATGCTCATGGACGAGCCGTTCGGCGCCACCGACCCGATCACCCGGGAACGCCTGCAGAACGAGTTCCTGCGGCTGCAGCGGGAGCTCCGCAAGACGATCATCTTCGTGACACACGACTTCGAAGAGGCCGTCAAGCTGGGCGACCGGATCGCGGTGCTCCGGGAACGTTCCCGGATCGCGCAGTACGACACCCCGGCGCGGATCCTGGCGAACCCGGCCGATGACTATGTGGCGAGCTTCATCGGCGGAGACTCGACGCTCAAACGGCTGGGCCTGCTCACGGTCGGCGACCTGGCCGCCACCAGATTGGTGGGGGCCGCCGCGGCAGGGCTGCCACGCGTGGCGGCCACAGCGACGCTGCGCGCTGCTCTGGACACCATGGTCGCGCACGGCAGCCAGCAGGTGGCCTGCGACGGCGGCGTTGTCCTGACCTTCGCCGAGATCTGCGCTGCCGTGGGAACGCCGAACGAGAGCGAGGCGGTGCCCGGTGTTCGCTGAGCCGGCGACCGCGACCGCCATCAGACCCGCCCGGGAGCGCGGCACGAAGCCGCGCTGGGAGGCGCTGCGCCACCTGCTCACCCCGCTGGTGCTGGCCGCGGTGATCGGCGGTCTCTACCTTTGGGTGTCGGCGCAGAGTCTGGACTCCATCGAGCGGCGCACCCTCAACGCGGACTACATCATCACCAGGGTCTCCGAGCATCTCAAGCTCACCGCGGTGGCCGTGCTGCTCGTCGTGGTGATCGCGATTCCGCTGGGCGTCGTGCTGTCGCGCCGCGCCGCGCGTTGGGTGAGCCCGCTGGTCCTCGGTCTCGCCAACCTAGGTCAGGCGACGCCCGCGATCGGCCTGCTGGTCCTGCTCACCATCAAGTTCGGCGTGGGCTTCCGGATCGCCATCATCGGCCTGGTCGCCTACGCGGTCCTCCCCGTACTGCGCAACACGATCGTCGGCATCCAGCAGGTCGACCCGGCCCTCGTAGAGGCGGCCCGCGGCATGGGCATGACCAGGGCGCAGGTGCTGTTCCGCGTCGAGATGAAGATGGCCATCCCGGTGATCCTGGCCGGACTGCGCACCGCGCTGGTGATGGCGGTCGGCGTGGCCACGCTCGCCACCTTCGTCAACGCCGGCGGCCTCGGCGACATCATCGTCAACGGCATCAAGCTCAACCGGACGCCGGTCCTGCTGACCGGCAGCGTTCTCACGGCGTGCATCGCCTTCCTCGTCGACTGGATCGGCAGCGTCGCCGAAGATCTGCTCCGCCCCAAAGGCGTCTGAACCTCTCTCCCATCCACCCCCTTCACCAACGGGAGTTCCACCATGTCCACATTTTCCAGAAGAGCATTCACCGCCGGTACCGCCGCCCTGCTGGCCGGGGTCGTCCTGGCCGGGTGCGGCTCGTCCGCCAAGACGGTCAAGCAGGGCAGCCTGGGCCAGGAACTCAAGGGCGCGACCTTCACGGTCGGCTCCAAGGACTTCTCCGAGTCGATCATCCTCGGCCAGATCACCATGGATCTGCTGCGCGCCCACGGCGCGACCGTGAATGACAAGACCAACATCAAGGGCTCGACCAACACCAGGACCGCGCTGACATCGAGCAACATCGACATGTACTGGGAGTACACGGGCACCGGCTGGGTGACCTATCTCAAGCACACCAAGCCCATCCCGGACGCGCAGCAGCAGTATGACGCGGTGGCCAAGGAGGACCTAGCGGCCAACAAGATTGTCTGGGGCAAGCCGGCGCCTCTGAACAACACCTACGCCTTCGCGATCCGCAAGGACAAGGCGACCGAGCTCGGGGTGACCAAGCTGTCGGACCTGGCGAACCTGATCCAGACGAAGCCGAACGAGGCCACGTTCTGCATCGAGAGTGAGTTCTCCACGCGGGACGACGGCTGGCCCGGAATGACCAAGGCGTACGGCATGAACGTGCCGAAGTCCAACGTCAAGTCACTGGACACCGGTGTGATCTACAGCGAGACCAAGAAGGGCCAAACCTGCAACTTCGGTGAGGTCTTCGCGACGGACGGCCGGATCGCCTCGATGGGCCTGACCGTCCTGCAGGATGACAAGCACTTCTTCCCGGTCTACAACGCGGCGCTCACCCTGCGGCAGGACACCGCAACCAAGTACCCGCAGATCCAGCAGTACCTGGAGCCGGTCGCCGCGAAGCTCACCGACGACGTGATGCAGCAGCTCAACGCCAAGGTCGACGCGGACGGGCTGCAGCCTTCGAAGGTGGCCCACGACTGGCTCACACAGCAGGGATTCGTCAAATGACCGATTCTCAGAACTCACCGCAAGTCTCCGACCTGACGCTGATGCAGATCGGTGAGAGCTTCATCGGAGAAGGGGCGGAGGCCGCGCACGTCAACACCGTGCTCGGCTCCCGCTCCGGGCCCGCGGGGACGGCCTGGGCGACCGCCCTGGCCACCCCACGGGCGGGGCACGTCCCGTTCGTCGCCGTACTGCGGCCGGGACTGCCCGCCAAGCCCGCGACCCTGTTCGTCAACAAGGCCGCGGTCGAGTCCGAGACGCACGCCGACCTGACCTGGGGAGCGGCCCAGGCCGGGGTCGCGGCCGGTGTGATGGACGCGGTAGCCGAGGGCGTCGTACCCGAGGCGGAGGCCGACGATCTGGTGCTCATCGCGGCCGTCTGGGTCAATCCGAAGGCCGCCGAGGCCGATCTCGTCTATGCCAACAACCGGGAGGCCACCCGCTGCGCGCTGGCCGCCGGCGCCGCCGGCAGGCCCCTCGTGCAGGACGCCCTGGCCGCCCGGCATGCGCCGACCAACCCGTTCTATACGCCCGCGGGGGACGTGTGAAAATCACCGGTATTCACCTGGACCGGATGCGGCTGCCGCTGAATCCGCCGTTCAACGCGGCCTGGGACCCGATACCACGCACGTCCTTCGAGGCCACGCTGGTCACCGTCGAGACCGACGAAGGCGTGGTGGGCTACGGTTCCGGCGACACCATGGACGGGTTCGAGGCGCATGAGCACCTGTTCCTCGGCCGGGACCCGCTCGCCATCGTCAACCATGTCAAGACGCTGGAAACGATCAACTTCCATGCCGGTCGCTACTGGCCGCTGGAGGCCGCGCTCTGGGACATCATCGGCAAGGTCTGCGGCCAGCCGGTCTCCGTGCTGTTCGGCGGCGCCACCGACCGGCTGCCCGCCTACGCCTCGTTCGGCGAGCTGAAGCCACCCGCCCAGCGAGCCGAGGCGGCGCTGGCCGCAAAGGCGGCGGGCTTCCGGGCGATGAAGATCCGGGTGGCCAGGGAACGACTGGCCGAGGGCATCGCCACGGTCCGCGCCACCCGCGAGGCGGTGGGCGACGACGTCGCCCTCATGGTGGACCTCAACCAGTCGTGGCGGATGTCCGGCGACATAGAACCCGCGCTCGACCTGGCTTCCGTACGCCGGGTGGCCACCGAACTGGCCGAGCTCGACGTGCTGTGGCTGGAGGAGCCGCTGCCGCAGTACGACATCGACGGGGTGCGCACCGTGCGGGCGCAGACCGGCATCCGGGTCGCGGGCGGCGAGATGGTCCGCACCATGGCGGAACTGCTGCACCTGCTGGAATCGGACGCACTCGACGTCTACCAGCCCGACGTGGTGCTGTCGGTCGGCATGCTCCGGGCTCGCACGATCGCCGAGCTGACGTTCGCGAAGCACCGCTGGTTCACCCCGCATACCTGGAGCAACGGGCTGGGCGTGCTGGCCAACCTCCATGTCGTCGCCGGAGTGGGCGGGGGCCCGTACGTGGAGTTCCCCTACGACCCTCCGGGCTGGACTCCGAGCCGCCGCGACTTC
>JAWWPC010000335.1:0-4072 GCA_033851055.1 Kribbellaceae bacterium
AGAACTTCTTGCGGCTTGAGCCGCCACATCAAGCGACGCTGTACGGCTTCGGCCGCCCGATCGTCTGGGTCATCTGCGCGGCCTGGTCGAGTGAGCGCTGGACGCCCTTGCGGCTGAAGACGGCAAGCTGGAGGGCGAGACGGGCATGCTGTGGATCCGGTCGCGGACGTCCATGGCGTCGACGGCTTCCTGCATCCTCACCTCGCCCTAGGCGAGCCGACGGGCGACGGGGGTGACGGTGAAATTGAACGGTTGCAGGGAACCGCGACCGATCCTAGAGTTAAGGGAAGCCTTAAATCGAGGGGAGTCATCGTTGGCCTGGGCTGTGAAAGTCACCGAGGAGTACGCCGCGTGGTTCCGCATCCTGATCAAAGAGGATCTCGGCTCCGCGACACAGGTGGCCGAGGCCGTCGGGGCGCTTCGTGAGGAAGGCCCGACGTTAGGCCGTCCCCTCGTTGACCGCCTCAAGGGCAGCAACCTGCATCACTTGAAGGAGCTGCGGCCGGTCGGAGATCAGGATCATCTTCGCTTTCGATCCGACCCGCTCTATATCGACTACACCGAAGAAGAGGAGAAGTGACCATGCCCAAGCGGACCGCGCAGGACTGGGAAACCCTGGAGCGAGAACTGCATGCGGCCGGTGTCTCTCCCTCCGAGGTCGAGGCCGGAGTACGCAGGCTTCTCGCCGAGACCCGTGGGCACCAGCTCGCCGAGGCGCGCAAGCAGGCCGGGCTCGCGCAAAAGGACCTCGCCGCCGGCATGGGAGTGAGCGTCGCACGCATCTCGCAAATCGAACACGGAGAGGTGACCTCCATCGACGTCATCGCCCGATACGTCGAAGCACTCGGCGGCCACCTCGACCTGGTCGCCGACTTTGGCGATCACACCATGCGGCTACCCGTCAGCGACCGCTCGACGCACACCGCCGCATGACAACACTCCGCCGCCACGGCGATGCCACGCTGATCAGTCTCTCGGCTTGAAGCCTGCCCAAACAGTTCCGCTACGCGGGCCGGAGGTTGCGTTTGCCTTCGAGGTGCTGCGCGATGGCCTGGTCGGCGATGACCGCCTGAAGGTCTGCGATCTTGGTTTCGGCGTCTTGCAGTTGCTTCTTCAGATCTTTGACGCCCCCTTGTTCGCCCTGGCCGTTGCGGATTTTGTCGAGGGCGTCCAGCGCGGTCTCGTCGGCGTTGGGGAGACTGTGCAGGTACCGCTCCGTGGTGGAGATCTTGAGATGCCCCAGGCGCTCCTTCACCACCTGCAGGTCGGCCCCTCCCGCGAGCAGCCAGGAGGCGTGAGCGTGGCGGAGGTCGTGGCTGATCGCGGCGTGAGAACAACAGATCGTCCGCTTCAAGGCCCTCGGCCGCCACGTACGCCTTGAGCTTGTGCACGATCTGGGCGCTGAGTTTGATCCGACGCCACCACTTGCCCTTGGGATAGGCCTTGACCAGGAAACGCCTTCCCTCCGGGTTATGCTTGTGGGTCAGCTCGACCACGGCTCGGCTGACGGTAAGAAGCTGGGTGTCGAAGTCGAGATCCTTGACCCGCAGCTCGGTCAGCTCACCCCACCGCGGACCGCTCTCGATGTCGGTCTCGAGATCAGAGCCGCCGCGTCCACGGTGGCCACTGACGATCTGCCGATGTCAGCCACCACTCGGATGGATGCCCAGGGAGATCAGGAGACGCCACACATCGGTGGACGGGTCACGGCCGAGGATCTGGCAGTCGGAAGCGTGCCCCGAGCGCGCCGCCCACTTCTGTGGAGACTGGGAGCCGGCATCGCGTCCGATCGGCTCGGTCTCGGCACGGCCGGGCTTGCAGGAAGCATGGGCGCAAGAGCTCACCAGACCACGGGCGTGCTCGACCGCCTTGTCCTCCCTTCCCTCCAACGCCTTACTCCGAGCTCCTTTGACGCTCTTGTCGTTCCTCTTGTCGTAGTCCTTGAACGCCTCGGCCCCTTTCGCCTTCCGCAGCTTCTCGATCACGATCTTGCTACTGCCGCTCTGCGCTCCGCTGAACGCCTGGAAGTGCAGCAGCAGCCATAGGTCGAAGGAGGGATGTGAGAAAGCGAGCTCGACCTTGTGCTCGGCTGCGTCCTTGGCCGCCTGCGGGATGTCGTGATGCTCGTCTCGGTCGAAGAGCGCCCATGCCTCGTCCTCGGCGGCGAACTTTCGCACCGCGTCGACGACCTCGGAGGGAATCATTCCGTTCTTGCGGCTGACCGGCTGAATCCGAAAGGGCCTCCTGCCCTCTCCGTCGCTGCGCCCGAAGCGGTCGTTGAGGTATCGCAGGTAGTCCGGCTCCGTGGACTCGCCCTCGCAGGCCACGTACAGCACCCGCACTTCGCGTGACCGCGTACCGGTTCGGACCTCAAGAGGGCGCTCGTCTTCCAGGCGTCCGCGTCTTCTGCGTCTTCCCTGCCCGCGCCCGTCCCGTTTGCTCACGCCGTCGCCTTCGCTTCGCGCCATGACAGCTCGCGGGCGATCTCTCCTGCTGTCACCTGCGGCACCCCACCGTAACGACCGCGCAGATAGCCGCGTTCGAGATTCTCCTCCCTGCGCGGTTTCGCCTCGGTCAGCGCATACAGTTCGGTCTCCCCGGAGCGCTTCTTCGCGGTGATCCACACCTGATCTCGCCCGAGCGGACGATCGAGGACGGCGCTGCCCAGCAGGGTGGCGTCATGTGTGGTGAAGATCAATTGTGCGCCGCGCGGGTTAGCCCCGGGATCCTGGAAGAGGCGTACGACCTCGGCCGCCAGGGTCGGATGCAGACTCGAATCGAGTTCATCCACGAGAAGGACCGCCCCCTCGTCCAGCGCGGTGAGCAAGGGTCCCAGAAACGCGAACCAGGCATGAGTTCCCAGGGACTCCTCCGTCAGGAAGTCCATGGGCGCGTCTCCGCCATCAGGAATGCGATGGCGCAGTCTGACCTCGCCGGTCTTCTCATCCACGTCCATGCCGGTGAGCCCGAGGTCGGCAACCTTCAGCATCTGCACGATCCGTTCGCGGTAGTCGTCCGCATGATCGGGGTGCGTCAGCAGCTGTTTGGTCAAGCGCGTCCGGGCATCAAGGTCCTTCCCCGGCGTGACCAGCCACAGGTTGTTCAAGAACCACCTGTGCACCGCCGACAACTGCGGATCGTTGAGGGTCGCACCCACGGACAGGAAGAGAGCATTTGGACGAGTCAGTGGGACGAGATCATCACTCCGCCCTTTGAAGCCGGTTCCCCGGAAGATGAACTCCCCACCCTCTGATTCCGGCCTGTCCGCCTCCCGGTCGAACCAGACGTTGCGGCGGCCGTGCGGGTACGCGTGGAGCCACTCCGCCTCAACTCGTTCGTCCGACAGTTCGAAACCGTAGGTGTAGCGGACGGCATCGCGGCCCAACACGAGGTCCACCTCGAAGAGGCTCGTTTCCTGGCGGGAGGCGGTATCGAGCTTGAAAGGCTCCCGGGGCACCACATCGGGCACCTTGGCCCAGTCCGCAAAGGATCCCCGCACCGCGTCACGCATGAACCGAAAGCCGCTGATCAGGTTGGACTTCCCCGATGCGTTCGCTCCGAAGATGCCCAGGGCGGGCAGCACCAGCACATCTCGCCCCTTGTGGCGCAGGCCGCTACTGCGGGCTGTGCCCTCGTTGAACTCGGTGGCGATCAGGGACAGCTCATGCTCGTCACGGATCGACCGATGGTTGGCTACCCGGAATCGGATCAACACCGTCGACCTCCAACGAGATGGGACTCTCAGCCACGTTAACTGCGTTCTGGTGCTTGGAATCTGCACATGACAGCCTATGACTCCAGCTCAGAGGATGCCAGCGCAGCACCATCGCAAGATGCGGCCGACAGCCCCCGACACACCATGGCGGCGTATGATCATGGAGCACGGCCATCGACGGCATGGAGTAAACGTCAGTGGCCGTACTTCCGGAAGCAGCTCAGGAGCCGCACAACGGGTAATGAGTCCCCCAGCTCTTCCATGCGGCTTGCCGTATCCCGCTAGGCGGGCCGGAGGTTGCGTTTACCTTCAAGGTGCTGCGCGATGGCCTGGTCGGCGATGACCGCCTGCAGGTCT
>JAWWPC010000242.1:0-16351 GCA_033851055.1 Kribbellaceae bacterium
ACTGGGTGCGGATGTCGAACTCGCTGACCCGTTCCTGGGCGTTCCGCTCGATCTCGTCGGTCCGCAGCGACAGCCCGTTGCCGAACGGCGCCTTCCGGAACAGGTCGAGGACCAGGTTCTCCGCGACTGTGAACGAGCCGACGAACCCGTCGTGGCCGCGATCCTCGGGGATGTAGCCGATTCCCGCATCGAGTCGTTGGCGGGTCGACCGGCCGGTCAGATCGTTGCCGTCCAACTTGATGGTGCCGGCAGCGATCGGGGTCAGCCCGAGCAATGCCTCCGCGAGCTCGGTCTGACCGTTGCCCTGGACACCGGCCACGGCCAGGATCTCGCCCGCCCGGACCTCCAGGTCGACGCTGTCGACGGCGGTGTGGCCGCGTTCGTCGATCACCGTCAGGCCGCGGATCTCCAGTACGGCGACCCCCGGCTCGGCCGGCTCCTTGTCGACCACCAGATCGACCGCGCGGCCGACCATCAGCTCGGCCAGAGCTTCCTCCGACTCCGACGGCTCGGCCTGTCCGACCACCTTGCCGCGGCGGATCACGGTGATCTTGTCCGCGATCGCCTTGACCTCTTTCAGCTTGTGGGTGATGAAGACGATCGAGGTGCCGTTCTCCTTCAGCCGCCGCATCACCGCGATCAGCTCGTCGATCTCGGCCGGGGTCAGCACCGCGGTCGGCTCGTCCAGGATCAGCACCTTGGCGTCGTTCGTGAGCGCCTTGATGATCTCCACGCGCTGCTGGACGCCGACCGGGATGTTCTCCACCAGCGCCTCGGGATCGACCTCGAATCCGTACCGCTCGGACATCTCGGTGACGAGCGCGTGGGCCTTCTTCCGGTCCAGTACGCCGCCGCGGTGGGTGTTCTCCCGGCCGAGCATGATGTTCTCGGCGACGGTGAAGACCGGTACCAGCATGAAGTGCTGGTGGACCATCCCGATACCGTGGGCGATCGCGTCGCTGGGCGAGGTGATTGCGACCTTCTCGCCGTCGATCACGATTTCGCCGGAGTCGGGTTGCAACAGCCCGTACAGCATGTTCATCAGGGTGCTCTTGCCGGCGCCGTTCTCACCGAGCAGGCAATGGATCTCGCCCGGTTCGATCGCCAGGTCGATGTGGTCGTTGGCGACCAGGGAGCCGAAACTCTTGGTCAGCCCCGAGAGCTCGAGATGCATGCGAGCAGCCTTCCTTCAAACCGCGAGCCAGGAGGCGGGCCCCGGGGGGGTTGCCGCCGTCCTGGCTCGCACCGTACCGAACGCCGTGGATCAGGACGCCTTCGGCTGCGCCTTGGAATCGATGGTGATCTTGCCGGCGATGATGTCGGCCTTGATCTGGTCGAGCTCGGTCTTCACATCGGCCGGGACCTTGCTGTCGAAGTCGTGGAAGGGCGCCAGCGAGGTGCCGCCGTTCTCCAGCGTGCCGACGAACTGCTTGTTGTCGAACTTGTTGTCGACGACCGACGTGACCGAGTCCTGCACGGCGACGTCCATGCCCTTCTTCACGCTGCTGATCAGCACAGAGCAGTACTCCGCGGCGCTCACGCAGCCGTCGGTGTCGACCCAGATGGCGTTGACCTTGCCGTTGGTGGCCTTGGCCGCCTGCAGGCCGCCCAGACCCGACGGGCCGGCGACCGGGAAGATGATGTCGGCGCCCTGGGTGATCAGGTTCTGGGCGGTGTTCTGGCCCTTGGCCTTGTCCTCGAAGTCACCGGTGAACAGGCCGGACTGCTTCGCGTCGTCCCAGCCGAGCACCTGGACGTTCTTGCTCTTCTGCTTGTTGTAGTACCGCACGCCCTCGGCGAAACCGTCCATGAAGATGGTCACCGGTGGGATCTTGACGCCACCGTAGGTGCCGACCTTGCCGGTCTGCGACATCGCGGCGGCCAGGTAGCCGGCCTGGAAACTGGCCTGTGCGGTGTTGAAGCTGAGCGGCTTGATGTTCGCGATCGGCTTCGCGGGGGCGGAGTCGACGATCGCGAACTTGATGTTCGGGTTGGCGGCGGCGGCCTTGTCGGTCGCATCCTCGAGCTTGAAGCCCACCGCGACGATGACGTTGCACTTGGCATTGACCATCGCGGTCATGTTGGTCGGGTAGTCGTTGTCCGACTTCGACTCGGCCTTGACCTCCGTCAGTCCCTTGGCCTTAATAGCTGCCTGGAAGCCCTCGTAGGAAGTCTGGTTGAACGACTTGTCGTCGAAACCACCGGAGTCGGAGACCATGCAAGCCTTGAAGTCCTTATTGGCGCTCCCGGCCGCGGCATTACCGGTCGGCTTGCTGCCACACGCGGCGACGGCGAGCGTCAGCACGCCCACGATCGCCAGTCCCCGCACGTACTTCTTCACCGGAAGTCTCCTTGTGTCGACCAAAATGTGCCCGCCACGCCTTCCCTCCCCGGCGTGCCGCATGCGCAGACTATAGGGGCCACCCCTTTTTCTTTGAACGCTGCGAGAGCCTCGATACCGGAAAGTGATCGGCGGATCCTGCTGATCAACGCAACTCCTCCGGTTCGGCTACCGTCCGCGAGACTCGAATCACCCACAGCGGCGTCACCAGGCGTCTCCGTACGTCGGATCTCGCTCATGACCAGGTCGACTACTAAAAGTGACAGGAAGTGTTGCCTTTGTCCGACGATTTCTCCGGTGATGGGAGAATTGCTGGATGACGACTGCGCGCAGCCTGCTCACCGACGTGCCGAGCCGCGTCGACAAAGTACGGGAAGAGATGGTCGCGGTCCGCCGTGACCTCCACGCCCACCCCGAGCTCGGCTGGCACGAAGTCCGCACGACAGAGCTGCTGAGGCGACGACTGACCGAGGCCGGGCTGTCCCCGCGGGTACTGCCAACTGGGACCGGCCTGATCTGCGACATCGGCTTCGGCGACACCTGCGTGGCGCTTCGGGCCGATATCGACGCACTACCGGTGCCCGACGGCGTCGACTCGCCGTGCCGGTCGACCGTCGAAGGTGTCGCGCATGCGTGCGGTCACGACGTACACACGGCTTCCTTGCTGGGAGCGGGCCTGGTGCTGGCCCGGATGTCGGCGGAGGGGCTGCTCGACCGCCGGGTCCGGCTGATCTTCGAGCCGGCCGAGGAGGTGATGCCCGGCGGCGCGCTCGGGGTCATCGCCGCGGGCGGCCTGGAAGGTGTGCACCGTATCTACGGGCTGCACTGCGACCCGCGACTGCAGGTCGGGCAGGTCGGGTTGCGGGTCGGAGCCCTGACCGCCGCTGCGGACCGCATCCTGGTCCGGCTGACCGGTCCGGGTGGTCACACGTCGCGGCCGCACCTCACCGCCGACCTCGTCTACGCACTGGCCACGCTGGTGACCGAGTTGCCGGCCGCGCTGTCTCGGCGGGTCGACCCGCGGGCGGGCATGTCGCTGGTCTGGGGCCGCATCACCGCAGGATCCGCGGCGAACGCGATCCCCTCGCGGGGCGAGGTGGAAGGTACCTTGCGCTGCCTCGATGAGAGGGCCTGGCGCCTCACCGCGGAGCTCATCCCAACGCTCGCAGACCAACTCGTCGCGCCGTTCGGCGTCCAGGTGGACACCGAGGTCACCCATGGCGTACCACCGGTTGTGAATGACGCGATGACGGTCGACGTGATCCGCAGCGCGGTCGAACAAACCCTCGGCATGAGTGCCGTGGCGGCCACCGATCAAAGTCTGGGCGGCGAGGACTTCGCCTGGTACTTGGAGCATGCGCCGGGTGCGATGGCCCGCCTCGGCGTACGGCCGGTCGGCACCGAATCGGCCGCCGACCTACACACCCCCGGCTTCAACCCCGCCGAAGAAGCCATCGCCCTGGGCACCACCATCCTCACCGCCACCGCCCTTTTGGACTAGTGGTCTGTCTGGCACACCACTAGTGGTGTGCCAAGCTATTTGCCAGACACACCACTAGAAGGTGTCGGCGGGGACGTAGCCGCCCCAGACGTCGCGGAGGGCATCGCAGACCTCGCCGACGGTGGCCCGGGCGCGAAGGGCGTCCTTCATCGGGTAGAGGCAATTCGCAGTGCCTCGAGCGGCGTTGCGCAGTTCGTCGAGGGCCTTGTCCACCGCGGCCTGATCGCGTCCGGCTCGTAGCGTCGCCAGCCGGGCCACCTGCTGGGCTTCGATCGCCGGGTCGACCTTGAGCGGCTCATACGGATCTTCCTCGGCGACCCGGAACTTGTTCAGCCCGACGATCACCCGCTCGGCCGAGTCGATCTGCTGCGCGATCCGGTACGCCGACCGCTCGATCTCCTGCTTCTGGAAACCCTTCTCGATGGCGGAAACGGCACCACCGAATTCCTCCACCTGGTCCATCAGTTCGCGCGCGGCCTTTTCCGTGTCGTCCGTGAGCGACTCGACCACGTAGGACCCGGCGAACGGGTCGACCGTGGCGGTGATGTCGGTCTCGTAGGCGAGCACCTGCTGCGTCCGCAGGGCCAGCCGGGCGGCCTTCTCGGTCGGCAGCGCGATCGCCTCGTCGTACGAGTTGGTGTGCAGCGACTGGGTGCCACCGAGCGCGGCGGCGAGACCCTGGATCGCGACGCGGACCAGGTTCACCTCCGGCTGCTGCGCGGTGAGCTGGACACCGGCCGTCTGGGTGTGGAACCGCAGCATCAGCGACTTCGGGTTCTTGGCGCCGAACTCGTCCCGCATCACCTGGGCCCAGATCCGGCGGGCGGCACGGAACTTCGCCACCTCCTCCAGCAACGTGGTCCGGGACACGAAGAAGAACGACAACCGCGGCGCGAACTCGTCCACATCGAGGCCGGAGGCAACGGCCGCCCGGACGTATTCGATGCCGTCGGCAAGCGTGAAGGCGATCTCCTGCGCAGGCGTGGCTCCCGCCTCGGCCATGTGGTAGCCGGAGATCGAGATCGTGTTCCAGCGCGGCAGTTCGGTCTGGCAGTACGCGAAGATGTCGCTGATGAGCCGCAGCGACTCCTTCGGCGGGTAGATGTAGGTGCCGCGCGCGATGTACTCCTTCAGTACGTCGTTCTGGATCGTGCCAGTCAGCTTGTCCCCGGAGACGCCCTGCTCCTCAGCCACCAGTTGGTAGAGCAACAGCAGTAACGAGGCGGGCGCGTTGATCGTCATCGAGGTGGACACCTGGTCCAGCGGGATCTTGTCGAACAACAACCGCATATCGTCGATCGAGTCGATCGCCACCCCGACCTTGCCGACCTCGCCGTGCGCGATCTCCGCGTCGGAGTCGTACCCCATCTGCGTCGGCAGATCGAACGCGACAGATAGGCCCATCGTGCCGTGGTCGATCAACTGGTGGTACCGCTGGTTGGACTCCGCGGCGGTGCCGAAGCCGGCGTACTGGCGCATGGTCCAGGGCCGCTCGGTGTACATCGTCGGGTACACGCCGCGGGTGA
The DNA here is from genome assembly GCA_033851055.1 of Kribbellaceae bacterium. Lineage (GTDB taxonomy): Bacteria > Actinomycetota > Actinomycetes > Propionibacteriales > Kribbellaceae > Kribbella. The sequence continues at coordinate 5,369 of JAWWPC010000242.1, forward strand.
ACGGGTACTCGCCGGGCTCGCCCAGCTTCTCTGCTGGGTCGAACCCCTCGAGCTTGTCGGGGCCGTAGACGGGTTCGAAGTCCCACCCGGACTCGGTCTGGTGGCTCATCCCCCCACGGTAGATGGACCACGCCGCGACTGGTATGCACCCAACGGGTGAGATCGCGCACGCCGGGTGTGCGGCTTCCAGCACAGCTCTGCTATAGATTCTCGGCCCTCTCTGCTCACTGGAAGGACCCGCATGTCCCTGCACCGCCCTGGACCGGCCTCCTTGACGGGCTTCGAACCTGGAGGCCGCCCTCCCCGGAGGAGACTGTGGCCCTTCGTGGCCGGAGGCGCCGTCGCAGGACTGCTAGTGGTCGCTCTCGTCGCGGCGTTCGTCATACGGCCGGACAACGGGACGGCTGCCGCCGAGCCGGTCCCCAGCCCACCAGTCTTGGCCGACGGTGTGACCGCCGGCGGCCAGATCACCGGTCAGGCGCGGACGCTCTCCGATGCCTTGGCCCGACGCGGCCTGGAATGCAGCGTGCGCTTCACCGGCGCAGACGGCGGCCAGACCGGATGCTTCACCTTCCGGGAAGCGGGCCGAACCGCGTCAGAGGTCGTCTACCAGTACCGGCCGGACGGCACCATCATCGGCTTGAACATCAAGGTGGCTGCGACCGAGTCCACAGAAACCGCGCCCGGGCTCCGGGCCCTCGTCAACACCGTCGCGCCGATCGTGTTTCCCGCGGATCGCGCGAAGGTGACCACCGTCCTCCAAGCCTGGGGAGGCTGGGCGTACGGTTCCTGGGGCGATTACGAGATCGTCAGCCGTGGCCCGAAAACCTTGGTCATCGCTTCCAAGGCTGACACCACACCGATCAAGGTTCCGGTCGTCCATCTCGACACCGCCGAGGCCGCCCTCGCTGAAGGCCTCCGGGCGGACGGATTCCGCTGCGCCCGCGACGACGAGTCCTGCCGGAGCAGGTACGCCGCCAAGGGAGCGCTGACCGTGACAATGTCGGGACCGGACACAGGTATCACCTACCTGGCCGCGGCTGCGTCAGACATGTCCGCCGGCGCCGAGCGTGCCGTCACCGAGAAGGCCTTCACCACCTTGTTCGGCAGGGTCTTCGGCCACGTGCAGGGTAGCGCCGTCACTCCCTTCGGACAGTGGCTGGAAGCGCACTGGGACGGGCGGTCTCACACAGCTTTCGTAGCCGGCTGGCGCCTCGACCTGCAGCTGATCCATGGCACGACCGCCGCGACCAAGAAGCTGCCGACCCAGGTCAAACTCACCATCTTCAACGAGGAAGTCTGGCAGGTCCCAATGTGAGACGTGCTCGCACCATGAGCCCCGGTGCTACTCTTACCGGTAGGAATTCTTACTCGCGGAGGCTCCCCCATGCGCATCAGGTCCAAAGGGCAGGTGACCATCCCGATGGCTGTGCGGCAGCAACTCGGGCTGCACGAGGGCGACGAGGTGGAGTTTGTCGTCGATGGGAACACTGCCCGCCTCGTGCGGGCAAAGACGAATGATTCCCACGGACACCGGCTGGCCGCCCGGCTTCGCGGCCGAGGCACCAGCGGCATGAACACCGACGAGATCATGGAACTGTTGCGTGGCGAAGACTGAACTGTCCCTGGTGCAGTCACCCTCGACACTCGTCGACGCCTGCGTCATCCTCGACCTGACGACTGACGATCCGAAGTGGGCCGATTGGTCGGCCGAGGCTCTGGCTCAGGCCGCAGACGAGGGTCCAGTGATCATCAACCCGATCGTCTACGCTGAGGTTTCCGTCGACTTCTCCTCGATCGAGGACCTCGATGACGTGCTCAGCGGCGCAGACCTGAGGCGCGAGCCGCTCCCCTTCGAGGCGGGCTTCCTGGCAGGCAAAGCCTATGTCGCCTACAGGCGTCGCGGCGGCACCCGGCGGTCTCCGATCGCCGACTTCTACATCGGCGCCCATGCCGCCATCCGCGGCCACCGGCTACTCACCCGCGACGACGGCCGCTACAGCACGTACTTTCCGAAGGTCACCCTGCTGTCGCCGGGTAGAAGCTAAACGCTGTTCAAGTGTCACTGTTCGTGCAGCCGCAAGCCTTCTAGGTCTAGGGCGTTGAGGGCTAGGTCTACGTCGGCCTGGGTCGAATAGAGGTGGAATGACACCCGCATCCGGCCGTCCCGTACGGCGGCGCGCACGCCGGCGGCGGCGAATGCCTCAGCCGCGCCCGGTACGTCGGTCGACACGATGGCGGAGTCACCCGGCGGCAGGCCCAGCCCGGCCCGGAAGGAGTTGGCGAGCGCGACGTCGTACTGGTGGATGGCGGGTACGCCGATCTCTGTGACGAGTTCGAGCGCGGGTGCGGAGCCGACCATCGAGAACCAAGCGGGTGACTGGTCGAACCTGCGGGCACTGGGGGCAAGCTCCATCGGCAAGCCGTAGTACGAGCCGTGTACGTCGGCCGCGGCGTACCAGCCGGCGTTGATCGGACGGCACAGCTCGCGCAACCGCGTCGAGAGGTAAGCGAAGGTGGCTCCGCGCGGCGACATCAGCCACTTGTAGGTGCTGGCCACGAGCGCATCGACGCCGGTCACGTCGATCGGTAGCCAGCCGACGGCCTGGGTGGCGTCGACTACCACCAGCGCGCCGATTTGGTGGCTGGCGGCAACGATCGCGGCCAGGTCGGCCACGTCGCCGGTTGCGGACTGGACCGCACTGACCGCGACCACGTCGACACCCGGGCGGATCGCCTCCACGAACTTGTCGACCGGCGCAGTGACGACCGACACCTTGCGGTCGGCGTGTACGGCCCACGGGAAGACGTTCGAGGTGAACTCGATGTCCGGCAGCAGCACCGTCGCCCCGTCGGGGATTCCCGCGGCGACCGGCGCCATTGCCGCCGACACAGTGCTGCCGACAAAGACATCGGCAGGGTCGGCACCGATCAACCCGGCGAACGCCGTACGGGCTCGTCCGGTCGAGTCGTCCCACGGCTCCCAACTGGTCGCGCCGATCTGCCAGTCAGCGAGGGCCGACTGCAGCGCCTCCCATCCCGGCCGCGGCGGCAACCCGTACGACGCCGTGTTCAGCCATCCCGGCCGGGGACTCCACAGCTCCTGCGCATCTCTCAGCTCCATGACAACAGCCTGCCATCCACCGCTGATGCCTCGCCCCTCCCGACCGACGCGGCCGAGCGATAACGTTCCGCGCTGCTACGCCGACTCGCTGTTGAACGGTCGGGCCGGGACGCTAACCCGCTATGACGATTCGCCTAAATCGCTCAGCGACCTCTCAGCGTGCCGGAACTAGGGTCCCATGCCCAGCGTGGTCGATGCGATGCAGACGAAGTCGGTGATCACCATTTGTTCTCGCCGGTTGTTCATGCCAGGCAAAGGTTGGGCAGTGAGATGAAGTCAACGATGACGAACGTGTGCCGTGCCGGATGTAGCCGCGCGTGACCGCACTCGCCGTCCTCCTCGCCGCCTTTGGCGCGTGTTGCTACGCCGGCGGCGCCTGGCTGCAGCATGGAGCCGTCGGGCAGGTCAGGGGCGAGAAGAAGCTGGGCGCCGCGGGCCTGCTCAGCCTCCTGCGTACGCCGCGCTGGCTGCTGGGTGTCGTGGTGATCGCGGGCGGCCTCGTCTCGCACCTGGTTGCACTCGGTCTCGCCCCGCTGACGATCGTGCAGCCGGTAGGCGTTTTGGCGCTACCACTGACCGTCCTTCTCTACGCGCGCCCCAACGGCGGCCGCCTCGGCCGGCGAGCCACCGCCGGCATGGTCGCGACGGTGGCCGGGCTGTTGCTATTCGTGCTGATCGCGGCCACCGGCGCGACCTCCACCATGGTCGACGCGAACGCCGAGACCGCCGCTACCAAGCTGGCCGCCGGCGGCCTGGTGATCCTTTGCCTAGTCAGCGTGCTGGCCCGGGGCCATGTCCGGTGCATCGCTCTGGCGGCCGGCACCGGCATCGGCTACGGGTATGTGTCGCTGCTCATGCGCAGCATCATGCAGGGCCTCGGCAGTGGCGGGATCGCAGGCATTCCGCTGCTGTCTGTGCTCCTCGTGGTGATCGCCCTGGTCATCGGCGTGGTCATGCTGCAAGTCGCCTATTCCAGCGGCCCGCCGGACCTGGTGGTGGCCTGCCTGACCGTGGTCGACCCGCTGGTCGCCGTGGGCCTGGGCATCGGAGTGCTTGGCGAAGGCGTACGCAGCGACCCGTGGACCATCTCCGGCGAGATCGTCGGAGCGCTGGCGGCATTTGTCGGCGTGGCGATTGTGGCCTGCTACCACCCCGAACACTTGCGCAGGCTTGCCCAGGTCGAAGAGCAGGCCACCCCGTCCTGGTTGGCGACCGCGGGCGTGCTCGGCCTGCCCGAGCGCAAGCTGACCATCCTTATCCCCGCCGACACGTTCCCGCCGGACATCAACGGTGCGGCCCGGTTCACTGCCCGGTTGGCACGAGGGATGGTCGAGCGCGGCCACGAGGTGCACGTAGTGTGCCCTTCGCGGACCATCCACGATGGGGTGTCCGACTACCAGGGTGTGACGGTGCACCGGGTCGGGTCGTACTCGACCAAGTGGTTCCACCCGACCTTCCGGCTGACCCCGCTCTGGCGGATCCACCCAGCCACCGCCAAGCTGCTGGACACCGTCAAGCCGGACGTGGTGCACATACAGTCGCACTTCCTTTTCGGCAGCGCGCTGCTGCGTCAGAGCCCGCGGCGCGGCATTCCGGTGGTCGCCACCAACCACTTCATGCCGGAGAACCTGTACGGCTCGCTGCCCCTGCCGCATTTCCTGCGCGGTCCGGCCGGCCGGCATCTGTGGCGGTCGGTGACCCGCCGCTACCGCAGCGCGCAATTAGTGACCGCGCCCACGCCGCGCGCCGTCGAACTGTTGCATGACAACGGCTTCCCGAACATCGCAATTCCGGTCTCCTGTGGCATCGACGTGGATGTCTACCGGCAACACGCCGAGGACTTCCGGGCAGCGCACCCGGAGCACCGGCCGCCGATGATCGCTTTCGTCGGCCGGCTGGACGAGGAGAAGCGGATCGACGAGCTGATCCACGCTCTGGCCCGGGTCGAGTTGCCCGAGCCGCCACATCTGACGGTGGTCGGCAGCGGTGCCTGCCGGCAACCGATGCAGGCGCTGGCCGCCGCGCTGGGGCTGGCCGACCGGGTACATTTCACCGGCCTGGCGACCGACATGGAAGTACGTGACGCGTACGCCGCAGCCGACGTGTTCTGCATGCCTAGCATCGCCGAGTTGCAGAGCATCGCGACCATGGAGGCGATGTCGTCGGGCAAGCCGGTGATCGCCGCGGACGCGATGGCGTTGCCGCATCTCGTTCGGCCCGGCGAGAACGGCTGGCTGTTCCAGCCCGGCGACGTGGACGACCTGGCCAGCCGACTCCAGGAGTTGCTGTCCGACCCGGACATGCGCGTCCGCTTCGGTGCCGCCAGCAGGCAGATCGTCGCCGACCATGACATCCACACCGTGCTACGCACGTTCGAGGACCTCTACCGCGCGGTCATCGACGGCTCGCCGGCCGACCTGGTCGAGCAGCTGATCGCCGGCTCCGGACTGACCAGCTCACCGACCGCCCGGATCGGCGCGCACCGGCAGCTGGACCGACTCTCCGGCAGGTCCCGGTGACAACCGTCCCGACGGTGCCGCGAGGTCACCGGGCATCGGTGCCTGCCGCCGCGCTCATCGACGGCGCCGAGCTGCGCTACTGGACGTACTATCCCAGCCCGCGGGCCGACACCCGGACCCCGGTCATCGTGATGGTGCACGGTTTCCGCGGCACCCACCAGGGGCTCGAACTGATCGCCGACAACCTCCCGGAGTTCCGGGTGGTGAGTCCGGACCTACCCGGTTTCGGCACCTCGCCGCCGATGCTGGGCCGCAACCACGACATCGCCGGTTATGCGGCCGTGATCGCCGACCTGATCCGACAGCTGGCGGCCGGGCCGGTGGTGCTGCTCGGACACTCGTTCGGGTCCCTCATCGCCGCCCGCATCGCCGCAACCGAGCCGGCTCTGGTCAGCTCGCTGGTGCTAGTCAATTCACTGGCCACGAACGCACCGGCCAACGGCGGACCGAGCCGGATGGGGCTGCGGGCCGCGTCTGCTTACTACCGCTTCGCAGCTGCCGCTCCGGCCCGTGCCGGGCATGTCCTGTTGGCCAGCAAGGCTTTCACCCTGTCGATGAGCGCGATGATGGCCGTCACCAGGGACAGCCAACTGCGCAAGGATATTCATCGCCGACACCTTCTGCACTACAGCGACTTCAGCGATCGTGCGGTGCTGGTGCAGGCATTCGCGGCGATAGCGGGCGCAAGCGTCGGTGACTACGCGGCGAACGTGAGCATGCGGACTCTGCTGATCGCCGGCGAACGAGACCGGATGGCGCCGCTTCCCGGCCAGCGGTGGCTGCTGCCGCGGCTGCCGAACGGGCAGCTGAAGGTCATTCCCGGTGTCGGTCATCTTGTCCACTATGAACAGCCGGCGACCGCCGCCGCGTTCATTCGCGAATTCCTGGCGTCATCGTGAACGTGTTCTTCGATGCCCGCTGGACCCGGATGGATACCCACGACGGGATCAGTCGCTTCGGGGCGAGCCTGGTGGAGGCCTTCAGCCGGATCCACCCGGTCACCATGATCATCTACGACGAGCGCCAGCTGGCCCTCCTGCCGGAGGGCGTTCCGTACGTGAAACTCGGCAACCCGACATCGCTGCGGGAGTTTTTCCTGTCCCGCAAGCTGAACAAGCTCGGTGCCGACGTGGTTTTCAGCCCACTGCAGGTGATCGGCAGCGTCGGCCGGCACTTCAAGCTGATCCTGACGCTGCACGACCTGATCTACTACCGGCACCGGCGGCCACCCGGGTTCCTGCCGTTGCCGGTCCGGCTGATCTGGCGCCTCTACCACCTGACCTACCTGCCGCAGCGCCTCCTGCTCAACCGCGCCGACGCGGTGGCGACGGTTTCGGCCACCAGCGCGGATCTGATTCGCGAGCACCGGCTGACCCGGCGGCCGGTCGAGGTCATTTACAACGCGGCGCCGCCCGGGCTCGGTGGCACGGCCGCGGTCGAGCCGACGCAAGACCTCGTCTATATGGGGTCCTTCATGGAATACAAGAATGTCGAGACACTCATCGCCGGCATGGAATTCCTACCTGGCCACACATTGAATCTGGTCAGCCGGATCAAACCGGAGCGCGAGGCCGAGCTGCGCGCGCTGGTACCGGCTGGTGCCGAGGTGGTCTTCTGGCGCGGCATCAGCGATGAGGACTATCAGCAGTTGCTGAAGTCCGCGATCGCGCTCGTGACGGCCTCCAGGGACGAAGGCTACGGCCTGCCGATCATCGAGGCGATGGCCCTGGGCACTCCGGTGGTGTGCGGCGAGCTCCCCGTCTTTCGCGAGATCGCCGCCGGCGCCGCCGCATTCTTCGACCCCGACTCTCCCCGCTCGTACGCCGATGCAGTCACCTCGGTTTCAACCCCCGCCCGCCGGGCCGAGTTGGCGACCTCTGGCCGTACGCGTGCGGCCACCTTCTCCTGGGATTCCTCGGCCCAACGCCTCCTCACCCTGATCAACTCCCTATGACCGTCATCAGCCCGCGGGGCCCACTGCGTCGTCTGGGCACCGTCAGTTGCGGTCACCACGTCGTCGCTCAGGTCGTACTGGAACAGCCTCAGCGTCGACATTTTCGTGTGGCCAGCGTGGTACCAGGGCCACGGCGTTTGGGCGTCATTAGGGAATCGCCCCGCCGTTACGCGCCAGTAGCCACCAGTTCACCGGGCCTGGGGACTCTCCAACTGTGCGCATAGTGATGATCGCTGAATCCTTCCTGCCGCAGATCAACGGCGTCGCTAACACGGTTTGCCATGTAACCGATCGGCTGCTGGCGCGCGGGCACCAACTGCTGATCATTGCCGCCGGCCCCGGTCCCGACAGCTACCACGGGGTCCGGGTGATCCGGGCCCGCAGCTTCGGCATCCCTGGCTACAAGGAGTTCCCGGTCGGGTTACCCGATCCGGCGATCGAGCGCGCGATGGCGGAGTATGCGCCGGACCTGGTGCACCTGGCCGCGCCATTTGTGCTCGGGGCGTACGGGCTGCGCAGCGCGCGCCGGCTCTCACTGCCGACGGTCGCGGTGTTCCAGACCGACGTGGCCGCCTTCGCCCGGCACTACCCGTGGTCGGTCCGCGCCGATCGCGGTGTCTGGGCCTGGGTCCGCCGGGTGCACTCCCGCGCCGACCGGACGCTCGCGCCGTCATCCTCCGCGGTGGCGCAACTGGTCCAGGCCGGTGTGCCCCGCGTGCACCACTGGGGGCGCGGCGTCAACCTCGACCTCTTCGATCCCGCCCACCGCGACGAGCAGTGGCGGCGCGAGATCTCCCCCGACGGGCGACCGATTGTCGGGTACGTCGGACGGCTGGCGGCGGAGAAGCAGGTACGCCGGCTGACCGAGCTGAGCGGACTCGACTGTCGGCTGGTGGTGGTCGGTGACGGCCCGGACCGGCTGGCCTTGGAAAATTCCTTGCCGAACGCAACATTTCTGGGGATGCGCCGCGGCGCGGACCTGGCGACGGTCTTCGCCGGCCTGGACGTGTTCGTCCACACCGGCGAGCACGAGACCTTCTGCCAGACCATCCAGGAGGCCCAGGCCTCGGGCGTTGCCACGGTCGGACCAGCCTCCGGCGGACCGCTTGACCTGATCCGTCCTGGCGAGACCGGCCTGCTGTTCGATCCACGGCGTACCGGGTCGCTTCGGGAGTCGGTCGCACAGATGCTGGCGGATCCGCGCGGCCGGGTAGCCATGGCCGCAGCCGGGCGCCGGCGGGTCCAGCATCGGACCTGGCCGGCTGTGGTGGACGACCTGGTCGATCGACACTACGCCGAGGTGCTGCGCGAATCTGCGGCCGTTCGGCGGGCAGCATGACGTTGCGGATCGCCCAACTCGCCAATTTCGTCGGGCCGACCTCCGGTGGGATGCGGACAGCCATCGGGCACCTCGGCCAGGGCTACTGCGAGGCCGGCGCCGAGCGGATCCTGATCACGCCGGGCGAACGCGACAGCGTCACCGAGACCGCCTTCGGTACGGTCGTCCGGATGCGGGCGCCGAAGGTCGGCGGCAACTACCGGATCATCGCTGAGCCCTGGCGGGTGATCGATGCACTCGAACGGTTCCGGCCAACCACGGTTGAGATCTCCGACAAGTCCACCCTGCTCCCGGTCGCACGCTGGGCCAGGAAGAACGGGATCGGCTCGGTCCTGTTCAGCCACGAGCGCCTCGACGCCATGCTGTCGCTACGTACCGGCCGGCAATTCGGTGTGGCCGCCGGTGTGGGCGCGCTGTACCGACTGCTGGGCCGGACGTTCGACGCCATCGTGGTGACGTCGCGCTACGCGGCGGAGGAGTACGACACGACTGCCGCGCCGTTGGTGCGGATCCCGCTGGGCGTCGACCTGGAGACCTTCCACCCGTCGCTGGGCCGCCCGGCCGATGACGGCGTACTGAAACTCGTGCACGCCGGCCGGCTGTCGCGGGAGAAGAGCCCGCACCTGGCCGTCGCTACCGCGGTCGAGTTGCACCGGCGCGGCGTACCGGTGCGGCTGGATGTCTACGGTTCCGGACCGCACCTGGACGAACTCGTTGCCATCGCCGGGCGTGCCCCGGTCGTCTTCCACGGGTACGTCGATGGGCGGCAGACCCTCGCCCGGCATCTCGCCGAGGCCGACATCGCCCTGTCGGTCTGCCCCGGCGAGACGTTCGGCCTCGCCGTACTGGAGGCGCTGGCGGCGGGTACCCCGGTGGTCACGGCGGCAACGGGCGGCGCCCGCGAACTGGTCACCTCGGACTGCGGACGCTGGGCGCCGGCCAAGGCCGACCTACTTGCCGACGCTGTTCTCGATCTGGCCGCCCAGCCCGAACACCTTCGCCGGGCGGCGGCAAGGCGCCGGGCCGAGCACTACGACTGGGACACCTGCGTCCAGCACATGCTCACCCTGCACACCCGGCTAGCCCAGCCCCGTCGCTCCGTCGCCTGAATTCGTGGGGGTAGCTGGCAGGTCGCCGTGCTGGCACCGACGAACGCGTCGCATGGAAACACCTTGAGCGAGCGACTGCCGCACAGGTGAACCCGCCTGCATCCTCCAGCCCGGCCGGATCGATCGCTACCGAGCTGGCCGCCGCCCGGGTCGTGCCTAGCCAGCCGGCCGTTCCGGGGTACGACCGTGGCTGCGGTCGAGGAGTGGCCTGTTCCTTCGGGCCGGCGTGGTCGGACATCACTGGCAATCTCTTGTCGTGGTGATAGCGGCCTCACCACCAATGGACAGGCCGACCGATTGGCAAGTGCCCCGGGAGGCGCCTCCGCCCTCCGCGGAGGCGCCACGATGCCGTTGCGGATAACGCCGGTGGGCACGCCGTCGGTGAGCTCCACCTCGGCCGGGCCGACGCGGGAAACATTGCCCGAAGCAACCAGCCGCGGGCTCGACGTCCGGACCAGCAGTCGCGGTCTGCTGGTCCTTGCCCGTGAATCCCGACGCATCGTTACTGCCGTGGTCGGCGTGCGGAGACGTCGCCGTGACGTCGCCTTCATTATCGGTCATACATCTCCACGTCCGTATGCGGATTCAGCCCGTAGTAGGCGGTTCACCCAGTGGCGCTCTGCGGTACGCGCCGGAGCACCTCAGGCCGACAGCTACATCGGCGCGGTCAACCTGAACACCGGCACCATCCCGGCGGCATGCGCTGATGGTACTTCCGGCACACGGAACGCGTCGCGCTTGCTGCATACACCGATCGCGTCCTCGACAACCCGAGCTGAATCGTGAGGCAGTTGCACAAACTAGCTGTCAGCAGGTCAGGAGACTGATGCGAGCGCGTGGAAGATCACGTCCAGCTCTTCGGCCGACATGCGGGCATACGTGTTCTTACTGATAAGAAGTTGTTGCTGACCTTGCTGGACGGTGTCGCGGAGTTGGTC
>JAWWPC010000302.1:0-5202 GCA_033851055.1 Kribbellaceae bacterium
TCGAATATCTCTCGGAAAAGCCGTTCGATTCGACGTCGGTGGAGTGATGGCTGCGGCCATGGTTGGGACCACCGCGGGACCACACGTCCTGCGCGATGCTGAACGACCTGCGCGCTCTTGAACATCACGCATCGCCGCCTTGAGGGGGAACCGACCGTCGACCAGGGCGAACGCGTTACCGCTACTTCCTGGGGGTCAAGAAGTCGCAGGTTCAAATCCTGTCAGCCCGACTCCTGTGATGTCTCAAGACATCGGAATAGCCCTGAACCTTCATTAGGTTCGGGGCTTTTTCCGTGTGGGGCCTTTGGGGGCGCCGGTGGGTTGGTAGTCGCGGGTGGGGTCGAGGACGAGTTCGCGCAGGAGTTCGCCGGTGGCGGCGTTGATGATTTTGATGTTGAGGTCCTGGACGAGGATCAGGACGCGGGTTCGGTAGTGGATGCGGCCGACGCCGACGTGGTGCAGGCGCCCGCCCACGCGCAGGGTGATGGAGCCGGCTTGGTCGACGCGGTCGGTGCGGACGCGGTCGTGGGTGTCGCTGCGGGTTCCCGGGGCTGCTTTCAGGCGTGCCTGGTAGACGGTGGCCGGGGTGGCGCGGTGGGTCAGGGAGCGGTGGGGGCGGCGGTGGTTGTATTCGTCGAGGAAGGCGTCGAGGCGGGTTTGCAGCTCGGCGATGGTGTGCGCTGGGGGTTGGTGGGTGAGCCAGCGTTTGAGGGTCTGTTGGAATCGTTCCACTTTGCCGCAGGTGGTGGGGTGGTTGGGGGTGGAGTTGATCTGGTGGACGCCCAGGCGGCGCAGTTCGTTCTCGAGCTGGTTGCGTCCGCCTTTGCCGCCGGCGAGTCGGGTGGTGAAGACCATGCCGTTGTCGGTCAGGGTGGAGGCCGGAATGCCATGGGCCTCATAGGCTTTGCGGAACGTATCCACGACGATGGGTCCGGTGACGCGGCGGTGCGCGGTGACTGAGAGTGCGTAGCGGGAGTGGTCGTCGAGCCAGGTGAGGATTTCGGTGTGGGTCTTGTCGGCGAGCCACCAGTGGGTGAAGTCGGCTTGCCAGCGTTCGTTGGGTTGGTCGGCGGCAAACCGGATGTAGGAGGACTTGGGACGCTTCGCCGGGTTTGGGGTGACCAGCCCGGCCGCGGCGAGGTGGCGGCTGATCGAGGCGACCGACACCTGCAGTTGGTGGTGATGTTCCAGATGCCAGGCGATGGTGTGGGGTCCGGCGTCAAGGCCCGCGGTGCTCAGCTTGGTACGGAGTTCGACGATCAGATCGATGGTGCTCTGCGCCAGGCGGGTCGGGCTGGTGTGCGGCCGACGTGACTGTGGCTCGAATGCAGCCTCGCCCTCCAGCCGATAGCGGGTTACCAGCCGGCTGATCCAGCCCTGCGAGACGCCGTACTCGCGGGCGACCGCCGACTGGCTCCGGCCTTCAACGACAACAGCAGTGATCACCAGGCGGGCTTTCGACATCCGCCGAAACTGGCCGACTCACCCTATTCCGATGTCTTGCGACACCCCATTCGCATGTCCTGGATCACCACACTGTCCCCGCTACCAGCGGAAATGACCCCAGAGGTGCGACCTCTGGGGTCATTTTCATGCCGCTTGTGAACGGGTTTGTGAACATCAGTCTTTGCTGATCATCCTGAGTGCTCTCAAATCGTCCTGGTGGTGCATGCAGAATCGAGTTGTAGTCAATGAATCAAGGTTGCTACGAGCCTGGACAGACCGCAGTGGGCCAGTCGGCGAGCTGGCGGCGTCGGAGAGCAGGAACGCCACGACCGCGGCGACCAATCACCGGCGAACAACATATGAGAGTTGGCTTGCCGCCGCGCAGGACTTCGCCGCCGCCATGGAGAGAGGCCGCGACCTGGGTGAGGACCAAAGCAGAGACCAAGGGCGCGATTACGGGATGGATCTATGACGGCCACGACGAGATTGGCGGACGGGTGATAAGGCCCTGGTCGATCGGAGAGTCGGCCGGCTGACGATCGGGCTTGTGGCTATGTGGCGGGCGCGTTCAGCAGGGTATCGACTGTCGGCATTGTCGAGTAGTCGGCTTGATTGGTGAGGATTGCGGCAGTGAATCCGTTGTCGACGATCATGTTGGTGCCGCTGACGTATCGGGCTGCGTCGGAACCCAGGAAGGCCAACACGCTGGCGACCTCAAAAGCCATTGCGCGTCGTCCCCCGCTTTGGCTCACCATCCAGTCGATGATTGGTTCACCCATCGAGGTCTTGAAGTCGCTTAGTAGAGGAGTCTCGATGATGCCGGGGCAGGCGCTGTTGATCCGAATCCCTCTGTTTCCTAAGGGCTTTGAGAGTTGCAAAGTAAGAACCTGAGCGCATTCCTTGGAGAATCCGTACGAGTTGACGGTCAGGGCTGGGTGTTCAGCTACCCAGTTCAGCGCTGCACTCCAGTCATCGATCGCCAACAGTTCTTGGATCTCGGAGAGGCGCTCGACGTAGCCGCCGCCGGCCGTGGAGGCGGTGTTGACGACAGCACTGCCTTCCGGCATGCGCTGTTGCAGGGCTGCGATCAGTTTCCGTGGTGCGAGGACGTTGACCGCCATGACGATGTCTGTGGGCATGGTGGCGGCGACGCCAGCGTTGTTGAATAGCACGTCGATACGGTCGGGCAGCCTGCCGAGAGCCTCGTCAATCGCGAGAGGGTCAGCGAGGTCGACGAGGATGGTCTGGTCGACGGGTCCGTTGCAGCGTCTGATATCCAGCGCGACAATTTGTGCGGCGCCGGCGGCACGCAGCTGCTCAACGAGGGCGGCGCCTACTCCGGTAGCGGCTCCGGTGACGACGACAGTCCTGTTCTCGTAGTTAATGATTGGTGGCATCTCGTTGCTCCTGACAGTCTCGTGTGGGCGTGTGTCACAGCGGGTTCCTCTGGGGTGTGCCGTCTTCGCGGAAGGCGGCGAAGGAGTTCGCCAAGTCTCCGTTGGTGGTGCACATGACCTGCGTGCGGTTCTCGATGTCCAGCGCGTGGCGCAAGCTGGGTGCATCGACGGTTTGCCACATGGTTTCCTTGGTCATCCACACCGCCAGCGGCGAATTGCGTGCGATCTCGCGCGCCTTGGCCACGGCGGTGTCGAGCAAGTCGCCGCCGTCGACGAGGCCCAGGACGAGGCCGATTGCGGATGCTTCGGTCGCATCGAAGGAGCGGCCGGTGAGCATCAACTCGGCGGCCCGGGAAGCTCCTACAAGGCGTGGCAAGTGATAACTGGTGCCCATGTCGCAGGCTGAGACGCCGTGTCGGATGAAGACGGCGCCGAAGGTTGCCTGCGGTACCGCGATCCGGATGTCGCAGGCGAGCGCCAATGCGAAGCCTCCTCCGAGTGCATACCCGTTTATGGCGGCGATCACGGGCTGACGTAGCCGGTGGATTTTTTCGAAAGCCGACGCCATGAGTTCCTGTGCGGCGAACGTGATGGCCACCGTCGAGGTGGCTGCCGCCTGCAGGGCGGTTTGAGGTGTGGCTGCGGTGTCGATGAGATCGTCGGGTTGGGCCTTGATGTCGGCGCCTGCGCAGAAGGCGCTGCCGGCGCCCGTGAGTACCACCGCTCGGGCGGCGGGATCGCCGTTGATGGTGTCGAGGAGCCGATGCAGTTCTGCCAAAGTTTGTGAGTCGAGTGCGTTTCGGCGGTGGGGACGGTTGATGGTGAGGACGACGATGGCGCCGTCGTCGAGTCGTTCGACGTCTAGGGCAGACGTCGCAGTGACTGGGTCAGCGCTCATGCGCTGACCGCGGGCGCGTCGTCGGCGAACTTCGCGATTGCGGCATGCGATGCGTCGGGGTTGGCATATTCCCGCCAGTACGTGATCTTTCCGTGGACGAAGCGGAAGATACCGATGTACTCGTTCTGATACGCAACGGGTTTGTCGCGCCCCTCGGCGTCGCTCTGGTATCGCGCGATCAGCGTGTCGGGATCGACGAGGTCGTAGACGTCGGTGATGGTGATTTCGAACTTCTTGAACATCACGAACATCATCGCCAGCAGTTGAAAGAAGCTGTCGCGATCACAGTCGGGCACCGACGGTTCGAAGGGCAGCTCGAAGGCTGCTGAGTCGTGCAGTTCAGCAAGTATCGCGTCGGCATTGAGGGCGGTAATGCCACCCATCGCTCGCCGTAACGTCTGCTTGTTCGTCTCGCGCGTCGTCGCGCTGTCAACAGTCATATCGGGACCTTTCCGTGGTGGGCGATTACCGGGGCACCATGCCGCCGTCGGCGATGATGGTTTGGCCGGTGATGAAACTGCCGGCGTCGGAGACCAGTAGCAGTGCGGGACCGATCATTTCGGCTGGATCGGCGATGCGGCCCATGAATGCCGAGGCCTTCATGGCGTCGATGAACTCCGGCGGGTTCCCGCGCACCATGTCGGTGTCCACCGATCCTGGGGCCAGGGCGTTGACGCGGATTCCCTGTGAGGCGAATTCGGCCGCCATGGATCGGGTGAAGGAGACCATGGCGGCCTTGGCCGCCGAGTACATCGAGACCATCGGCGAGAAGATGAAAGCCCCGGCCGAGACGACGTTGAGGATCGCGGCGTGCCGGCTTTCGCGTAGGTACGGAAGGGCGGCCTGGACGAGGAATACCGGGCCTTGCAGATTCACCGAGAAGGATTTCGACCAGGCTTCCGGGGTGATTTCACCCAGCGGCAGAGCCAACGCGTTGGCCGCATTGTTGATGACGATGTCGACGCCGCCGAACTCCTCGGCGGTGGCCGCGACGAGTCGGTTGATCGCTTCGATGTCACCGAGGTGGGTGGGTACCCCCAGTGCTTTGCCGCCGCCCAGGGATTGCAATTTGTCCGCTGCGGCGGCGCAGGCTTCGGGTTTGCGGCTTGCGACGGCAACGTTGGCGCCGCAGCTCACCAGGGCCTCGGCGATGGCCATGCCGATGCCGCGGGTTCCTCCGGTGATGATCGCGGTGCGATCGTTGAGATCGAAGAGTGCGCGCAGGGGATCGTTGGTCAAGTCGTGCGTCCCAATCGTTGTGTGCGGCCGGTCCCACAGTTACCTTACGCGATGTAAGGTAACTCACGTGGGGTGTGGTTGTCACGCCCATGCATAAGTTGCAAGCGCTGGCGACGGCTCAGGAGCTCTATAGATGACGACATCACCACGAGTGCAGTCCGACCTCGGCTTCGGAGAGGGTTTTGACTTCACCGACCCCGGCCTGCTGGCTCGCGGCCTGCC
>JAWWPC010000266.1:0-18803 GCA_033851055.1 Kribbellaceae bacterium
CGGCGGACAGCGGCAGCACCTACCGCTCCGACGGCCAGCAGTACATCTACAACTGGAAGACCGGGACTGGCGGGTACTACTACCGCATCGGTGTCACCCTCGACGACGGACAGTCCTACTACGTCAACATCGGTCTCCGCGGCTGATCCATAGCGCGGGCGCCGTGCGAATAGCTCCCGTCGCGGCGCGCGGCCCGGTGGCCGATCGGAACCTAGTGTTCTGGTCGGCCACCGGTGCGTTCTGCTGTGCAGCGGGACTGCAAAGTCTGTGTACGTCGTGTCGATGGACGGCGGCCATTGCCTGGGACGAGGATGCTGGAAGCGGGGAACGGCAACCGTCTCAGGAGGTAGCGGTGAAGGCGCTGGTCAAGGCCGAGAGCAGGCCCGGGTTGTGGCTGCAGGATGTCTCGGAGCCGCAGATCGAGGCGGACGAGGTGCTGATCAAGGTGCTCCGCACCGGGCTCTGCGGGACCGATCTGCACATCCAGAACTGGGACCACTGGGCACAGAAGAACGTACCGGTGCCGATGGTCACCGGGCACGAGTTCTGTGGCGAGGTGATCGAGATCGGCGCCGGCGTCCGAGATGTCACTGTCGGTGACGTGGTGAGCGGCGAGGGTCACCTGGTGTGTGGCCGCTGCCGCAACTGCCGGGCCGGTCGCCGACACCTGTGCATCAAGACGCGCGGTCTCGGGGTACACGTCCCCGGTGCTTTCGCCGAGTACGTCGCACTGCCGGCGATGAACGTCTGGGTCCACCGCGACCCCGTCGACCTGGACGTGGCCGCGATCTTCGACCCGTTCGGCAATGCGGTCCACACGGCACTCTCCTTCCCGGTCGTCGGCGAGGACGTACTGATCACCGGCGCCGGGCCGATCGGCATCATGGCCGCCGCGGTCGCGTTGCACGCGGGAGCGCGCAACGTGGTGATCACAGACCTGTCCGACTACCGGCTGGACCTGGCCCGCAAGATCGGCGTCACGCACGCTGTGAACGTGGGTGAGCTGACCATCGCGGATGCGCAGCAGAGCCTCGCCATGCGGGAAGGTTTCGACGTCGGGATGGAGATGTCCGGCCAACCCGCCGCCCTGCGCGAGATGCTGGCGAACATGAACCACGGCGGCAAGATCGCGATGCTCGGCCTGCCCGCGGACGAGATCGCGATCGACTGGGGCACGGTGGTGCTCAACATGCTGACGATCAAAGGCATCTACGGCCGGGAGATGTTCGAGACCTGGTACTCGATGTCGGTGATGCTGGAGCGCGGCCTGGACCTGGCCCCGGTGATCACCCACCGGTTCGGGTACGCCGACTTCGAGCAGGCATTCGAGACCGCAAGGCATGGCCGGTGCGGCAAGGTCATCCTGGACTGGACCCACCCAACCCTGGAGGAGAAGCACTGATGTTCGGCCGGATGCGCGAAGACCTGGTCAGCACGATCGGCGAGATCCGCGACGCGGGGCTCTACAAGGCGGAGCGGGTGATCACCTCGCCGCAGAACGCTGCCATCTCTGTTGCGGGGGGCAAGGAAGTGCTGAACTTCTGCGCCAACAACTACCTCGGGCTGGCCGACCACCCCGAGGTGATTGCGGCGGCCAAGAGCGCGCTGGACGAGTGGGGCTTCGGGATGGCCTCGGTCCGCTTCATTTGCGGCACCCAGGCGATCCACAAGCAGCTGGAGGATGCCCTGAGCAACTTCCTCGGCAGCGAGGACACCATCCTCTACAGCTCCTGCTTCGACGCGAACGGCGGTCTCTTCGAGACACTGCTGGGTGCCGAGGACGCGGTCATCTCCGACGAACTCAACCACGCCAGCATCATCGACGGCATCCGCTTGTCCAAGGCTCGCCGGTACCGCTACAAGAACCGCGACATGGCCGATCTCGAGGCCCAGCTCAAGGATGCGGCCGATGCCCGCTACCGGCTGATCGCCACCGACGGCGTCTTCTCGATGGACGGGTATGTCGCGCCGCTGGACGAGATCTGCGACCTGGCCGAGCGGTACGACGCGCTGGTGATGGTGGACGACTCCCACGCCGTCGGCTTCGTCGGGCCGAACGGCGGCGGCACGCCCGAGTTGTTCGGCGTCACCGACCGGGTGGACGTCCTGACCGGCACCCTCGGCAAAGCACTCGGCGGCGCGTCCGGCGGGTACGTGTCCGGCCGGCGCGAGATCGTCGAACTGCTACGCCAGCGCTCACGTCCTTACCTGTTCTCCAACTCCCTGGCACCCGCGGTCACGGCCGCGTCGCTGAAGGCGCTCGAGCTGATCGGCGGATCGACCGAGTTGCGCGACAAGCTGAAGGCCAACACTGCGCTGTTCCGTTCGAAGATGACCGAGGCCGGGTTCGACGTACTGCCCGGTGATCACCCGATCTCGCCGGTGATGATCGGCGATGCCGCCGAGGCCGGCCGGCTGGCGGACAAGCTGCTCGAGCTGGGCGTCTACGTGATCGGCTTCTCCTACCCCGTCGTACCGCACGGCAAGGCTCGCATTCGCACTCAACTATCGGCCGCCCACTCCACCGAAGACGTGGAGCAGGTCGTGGCTGCTTTCATCCAGGCTCGCGCCGCACTCTCCTGAACCAAGTCGGCTTTAGGGTGACCCGGGTCATTCGGGCGAAGGAGTGTCATGCGTGTAGTGCTGGCCATTGCCGGTGTCGTCGGACTGCTCCTCGCAGCCGGCTGTGGTGATTCCGGAGGCCGAACCGTCACGGCTGAGCCGGTCAGCGCGCCAAGCACCATGTCCGCTATGCCGAGTTCGCCGACCAGCACCCAAGGACCGGGCAAGAGTCCCGGTTCGCAACCTGCACCTGCTCGGCTGACCGTTGCCCAGGCGCGCAAGCGCTATCTGGCGGTGACGCGGCCTTACAACGTCACGCTCGAGCGATTCGAGACCGCGGCCAACAGTGGAGCCTCTGTGCAGACGCTACGAGCACGGGCCCGCTCCGTCGCAGCGGCGAATCTGGCCGAATCACGGCTGCTGCTGTCGATCGCTTGGCCGACCACCGTGACCGGGCAGATCCAGGAACTCGCCGGGGCCGACGCCTCCGCTCGGCGACACTGGCTGCGGGTCGCCGCGGCGGACAACCTCACAGAGATGGCCGGGCACGTCCGCCTCGCGTCGGCAGCGGGCGGCAAGGGACCCGCCGCGGAGATCCGCCGCCGGCTCGGCCTGCCGAAGTACAACGAGTCGGACTACAGCTGACCCCGGCCTTCGCACGCTGATCACCACGTGATGGACCAGCGTTGGGGGCGTTGGATTGTCGGTGGTGCCGGGCATGATGCCGACATGAGCACCCTGAGCACACGGGCGATCAACCGGACCACGCTTGCGCGGCAGATGCTGCTGGAGCGGGCTGACGTGTCAGCGGTTGAGGCCGTCGGGCGGCTGGTTGGGATGCAAGGGCAGGAGCCCAAGCACCCGTACGTCGGGTTGTGGACGCGGCTGAACGGCTTCTCCGACGAGCAGCTCAGCACCGCCGTCCAGGACCGCAAGCTGGTCCGGGCCACCCTGTATCGGGGCACGTTGCACCTGTTGACGCCCGACGACTATCTCCGCTTCCGGACCACGCTCGGCCCGGTGCTCGAGGGCGGGTTGAGGGTGCTCGGCGACCGCGCAGAGGGGCTCGAGCCTGCCAAGGTTGTTGCCGCCGCGCGCGAGCTGCTGGCGAAGGAGCCGCTGACGTTCACCGAGGTGCGGGATGCGCTCATCGAGCAGTTCCCGGAGGTGAACGAGCGGGCCCTCGGCTTCTGCACCCGGATGATGGTGCCCCTGGTGATGTTCCCGAGCGACACCCGCTGGGGCTATCCCGCCAACGCCCGGTTCACGCCTGCCGAGGAGTGGCTCGACGCGAAGCTGCACCCCAGCGCCGTACCGGCGGAGTTGGTCGTGCGGTACTTGGCTGCCTTCGGACCGGCCACTCCGGCCGACTTCCAGACCTGGTCGGGACTACCCAAGGCCAAGCCTGTCTTCGACGACCTCGACCTCGAGGTGTTCACCGACGAGAACGGCAACACCCTGTACGACGTCCCCGACGCGCTCCGGCCGGATCCGGACATCGAGGCGCCGGTGCGATTCCTGCCGGAGTTCGACAACCTGCTCCTGGCCTATGCCAAGCGCGAGCGAATCATCGCCGACGAACACCGCCCGGCCGTCTTCACGAAGAACCTCCGGATCAAGTCGACGTACCTGGTGGACGGTGTCGTGGCTGGGCTGTGGACAGCCGAGAAGAAGCGGGGTGTGGCCACTCTCACCCTGACGCCGTTCGGGCGAATGCTGAAGAAGACTTCGACCGCGCTGGAGCGTGAGGGGACCGCCCTGCTGGGGTTCCTCGAGCCTGATGCAAAGTTGTACGAGGTCGTTACGGCCGGTCAATGAGGTAGTTGTCACATGCCGCATGACTGGGCTAACGACCCATAAACCCGTGGAATAGAAAGATGAGCACAGTCCCCACCGTTACCCTGGAAAACGGCGTCGAGATTCCGCAGCTGGGCCTTGGCGTCTGGCAGGTCGAGGACGAGATCGTCTCCGACGTCGTCAGCGCGGCCTTCGATTCCGGCTACCGTCATATCGACACCGCTGCTATCTACGGCAACGAGGAGGGCGTCGGCCACGCGATCGCTGCTTCCGGCCTGCCGCGCGACGAGGTCTTCCTCACGACCAAGCTGTGGAACAGCGACCAGGGCTACGACTCCACCCTGAAGGCGTTCGACGCCAGCCTGCACCGGCTCGGTCTCGACTACGTCGACCTCTACCTGATCCACTGGCAGTCGCTGAAGCGCGACAAGTACGTCGACACCTGGAAGGCGTTCGAGCAGCTGTACGCCGACAAGCGGGTGCGCGCCATTGGTGTGTCCAACTTCCACGTGCCGGCCCTGCAGCGGCTGTTCGAGGAGACGGACCTGCGGCCGGCGGTGAATCAGATCGAGCTGCACCCGGCGTTGCCGCAGGATGAGCTGCGCGCCTTCAACGCGGAGAACGACATCGTCACCGAGTCCTGGAGCCCGCTGGCCCAGGGCGGCCTGCTGTCCGAGCCGACGCTCAAGCGCTTGGCCGAGAAGCACGGCAAGTCGCCGGCCCAGGTCGTCATCCGCTGGCACCTGCAGCTCGGCAACGTGGTGATCCCCAAGTCGAAGACCCCGGCCCGGATCGCGGAGAACATCGACGTCTTCGACTTCACGCTGGACAACGAGGACATGGCCGCCATCGCCGACCTCGAGACCGGACAGCGGACCGGCGGCGACCCCGACACCTTCGGCTGAGCCTGAGTCCCGAGCGCCTGGGCTAGTGGTGCGCCGACTCGCGAGGCCATGCGAGGCGTGTGCAACGCTTCCTGGGTGATTGAAGTCCGGAGGTTGCGGGTGTTGCGGGCGCTGGCGGATCACGGCACCGTGACCGCTGCGGCCGAGGTGTTGCACCTGACACCTTCGGCAGTGTCACAGCAACTGGCGGCGCTGGAGGCCGAGGTCGGCCAGGAACTGCTGGAACGGCGTGGCCGCCGGGTGGCGATCACCTCGGCCGGGCGGCTATTGCTGAGCCACGCCGACGCGATCCTGACCGAGGTCGAACGCGCCGAGGAGGCGATGCGCCAGCACGCCGACGGCGCGACCGGAGAGGTCCGGGTGGCCGCTTTCGCGACAGCCATCAGCCTGCTGGTCGCTCCGTCCCTGGCCCGGCTACGCGGTACCACCCCCGGCCTGCGTCTCGTCGTACGGGATGCCGAGGGCCACCAAGGGGTCACCCAGTTGCTGGACGGCGAGGTGGAGCTCGCGGTTGCGGTCGAGCATCGGGGGTCGCCGCGGCCGGACGACGAGCGGTTGACCCAGATCCCCCTGTACGCCGAGCCGTTCGACGCCGTGCTGCCTTCGAACCATCCGGCCGCGTCGGCCACGTCCGTTGAGCTGGCCTCACTGTCTACCGACGACTGGGTGACGCCGTCGGTGGGGAATCCGGTCCGAGACGTGGTGCTGCTGGCCTGTGAGCAAGCAGGGTTCCAGCCTCGCATCGTGCATTGCTCGGACGACTTCCGCTCGGTCGCCGCCCTGGTTGCCGCCGGTGCGGGAGTCGCGCTGGTCCCCCGGCTGGCTCTGCGGGACAGTCCGACCGGTGCGGCGGTGACCCGCCCGCTGAGCGACCCCGCACCAGTCCGCCGGGTATTCGTCGCCGTCCGGCCGGGGAGCGCCGACCATCCGCTGGTCGCCGCCACGATCGAAGCCCTGTCGGAGGCCGCTGCCCGCCTATAATCCAGGTCACCCAACGGCATCGGCCGCCGTAGCCATCCCCGGCGGCCGACGAGGACCCTTGATGGTGGACCCGGTGCGCTGGGTCAGTTGGTCAGTCGCTTCCCGGCCGAGACTGCGATGCGCTCGAAGTTGGCCAGCTTGATGCCCTTGCCATACTCCCAGAACGCCAGCACGCTGACCACCGAGCCCTTCACCGTCACGGCGTACGTAAAGCTACCGTCCTCGCTGCCCGGGTCGGACGGCAGCGGGTAGTCGTACCAGCGCAGGATCCGGGTCGCGTCCCCCACCTTCACCGACCGGTTCTCGGTGAGCTTCCGCGCGTGTGTGGGTGCGGGCTTGAGCGCCTTGCAGGCCTCGATCGTGGCCGTGATCCGCTCGTACGCCGCGATGGCTGCGCGATTGTCCTTGTACCGGCTGAGCCACTGGCCGCCGGTTCCGGCGAGGCCGTCGTAGAAGTCCCGGTTCAGGCTGCCCAGCACGTTCTTACCCCTGGTCGAGGAGTTGCCGCATTTCGGCGTACCGGGGGTGCCGGACCTGGCGATCCAGCCGCGGTTCGGGTCAGCCTTCGACAGCTCCGAACCGGTGAGCAGCATGGACGTGGTGAGCCGGACTTGCTTCGGCCGCAGGGATGGCGTCGGGGTGCTGGAAGGCTTCGTCGTCAGTGTCGCTTCAGGCGGCGTCGAGGTCGGCGTACTGACTGCTGTTGGCACCGTCGGCGTGGATTTCGAGGTGGTTGTCGGCATTGTGTCGGCAGCCGGCTTCAGATCATTGCCGCAGGCAACAAGCAACCCGATCGTCGCCACACCGGCGGTTCCGGCCAGTCGTGCATTCTTCCATCCGCGTGTGAACATGTCCCCGAACCTTCTCCTGAGGTAATAACCGTCTCGCTCTGCTAGACGCCAGGGAGACGAGGTTGGTTGGGACGGGATTGCGTCGGAAGCTGTCGGTGCTGTGTTCTAGGTTCTTCCCATGGCAACCATCGCTCTGTTCCACTCCGTTCTCGGCGTCCGCCCAGGGATCCACGCGGCCGCCGACCTGCTCCGCTCCCACGGGCACCAGGTCCGCATCGTCGACCAGTACGACGGCCGGGTGTTCGACGACTACGACGAAGCGGCTGCGTTCGCGGTCGAGGCCGGCTACCCGATTCTGATGGGCCGGGCGCTGGAGGCAGTCAAGGATCTGCCTGACGGTTTCATCGCGGCCGGCTTCTCGAACGGCGGCGGGATGGCCCAGTTCGTCACCTGCCAACAGCCGGGCGTGGCCGGTGCCGTGCTGCTGTCGGGCGTGATCGACCTGGCCGAGTTCAGCAACGCGACGTGGCCGGCCGGGGTGCCCGCACAGGTCCATTACGCCGTGGACGACCCGTTCCGGGCCGAGCAGTGGCTGGTGGCGGGCGAGAAGGCCGTCACCGACGCGGGTGGCGAGCTGGAGCACTTCGAGTATGCGGGCAGTGGACACCTCTTCACCGACCCAAGCCTGCCTGCGGAGTACCAGCCGGACCAGGCGGCGGAGCTATGGCCGCGGGTGCTGGCGTTCATCGCCAAACACGGCCGCGCCTGACCACTCAGCCGGCGACTGACACCGTGGCGCATGCAAGCTCGTCGGCCGGGACTGCATCGAGCAGGTAGGCAGCTACGTCCGCGCGGGCGATAGTGAAGCCGCCGCGGACATTGCGCTCTGCGTTGCTCCGCACCTTGCTGCTGCGCTTGCCGTTGGTGAGACGCGGCGGGCAGACCAGGGTCCAGTCGAGTCCGCTGTTCCGTACCAGCGTCTCCATCTGACGGACGTCGGCGAAGGAGTGCCGCAGGATCCGGCCGAGGATCGGCTTAATCACGAACCGGGTGAACGGGTCGTCTCCCTTCGTGTGGATACCGGCCACACTCACCATCAGCAGCCGACGGACACCGGCGTCCTGCATCGCCTGGATGATGCTCCGGGCTCCGTCGGAGTTGACCGTGGTCGGTCCGCTGACCCGGGTGCCGAGCGCCGAGAGAACCGCCTCCCGACCTGCCACCGCCGGTGCGATAGCCACCGGATCCATCACGTCGGCGACCACTACCTTCAGGTTCGGATGCGGCTCGACGGCAAGCCGAGACGTCTCCCGGACCACGGCGGTGACGTGATGCCCCGCGTCGAGCCCCTGCCGGACCAGCTCCGTCCCGATCCCGCCACTCGCCCCGAAAACAGTCAGCTTCATCAGTCGATCCTCCTGCTTGCCCGCCGGTTAGTAAACACTCACTAACCATGGTGAGTGAACACTCACCAACCTGTCAAGCCGATCCGGAGTACACTGCGCTGGCACGGGAGGAGACAGGGATGGGCACCAGGGACGACATCCTCGACGCGGCCGCCGAGGTGATGCGGACGCAGGGATACGCGAAGGCGACGACCAAGTCGATCGCGCAGGTCGCGGGGTACTCCGAGGCCGCGCTGTACAAGCACTTCGAGGACAAGGCCGCGCTCCTCCTCGCCGTTCTGGCTGAGCGGCTACCCGAACTCGGCGACACGCTGAGAGCACTCATTGACAGCGCCGGCAGCGGGACGGTCCGGGCGAACCTGACCCGGCTTACCCGCACAGCGACGGACTTCTACATCGAGGGCTTCCCGATCTCGGTGTCGCTGTTCTCGTCCCAGAGCCTGCTGGGCGCGCATCGCGAACGGATGAGCGCGATGGGCGCCGGGCCGCACAAGGCGCAGGGAGGACTTGTCGCCTACCTGCGCGCCGAGCAACGCCTTGGCCGGGTCCGCCGCGGCGTCGATCTCGATGCGGCGGCCGCGCTGTTGTTCGGCGCTTGCTTCCAGCGTGGCTTCGAGGTCAACTTCACCGGCCGGCGACCGACCGGCCATGAGCTGGACGCCTTCGCCGCCAGCCTCGTCAAGACCCTGTACGAATCACTTCGCCCGCGCAGCTGACCCGAGCAGCTCCGCAGGGCGGCGGCGTCGTACCGCATCGGTCAGCCGCGGCGGCGTACAGCATCGGTCAGCCGCGGCGGCGGCCGTCGAGCCCCAGGGTGGACAGCCGCGCGATCAGCGTCCGCGGCGTGTAGCGGGCAGCAGCGACCACCAGTTTGTAGCGCAGGCTCGGGATTGAGACGGCCTTGCCGCGCATCAGATCCGCCCAGGCCGCCTCAACCACCTCGTCGGCATTCAGCCACATGAACGACGGAATGATGGTCTTGTCCATCCCCATCCGCTGGTGGAACTCCGTGTGCACGAAGCCCGGGCACAGAGCCATCACGGCAACGCCCTTGGCATGCAACTCGATCGCGAGGCCTTCGGAGAAGTTGGTCACCCAGGCCTTGTGCGCGCTGTAGCTGCCGCGTTGGAGGAAACCCGCCACCGAGGACACGTTGATCACCGCACCAGAGCCGCGCTCGATCATCGGCAGCACAGCCGCGTGGGTGAGACGCAGCACCACCCGGACCAGCAGGTCGAGCTGCCGCTCCTCCTGCTCGATCGTGTTCGCCCAGAACGGCTTCGTCTGCCCGAAGCCGGCATTGTTCACCAACACCTCGACCGGGCGGTCCGTGTCCTTGAGTCGCCGCTCGACGACTGCCAACTGCTCCCGATCGGTCAGATCAGCCGCCAGCACTTCACAGGCAGCACCGGTCCGGGTCCTGATCTCGGTGGCGGTCTCTTTCAGCCGGGCCTCGTCCCGGGCCACCAGGACCAAGTCGTACCCGTCCCGCGCGAGTTTGTCCGCGAAGGCCCGGCCGATCCCGGCCGTCGGTCCAGTGATGAGCGCAGTGGCCACAGGTTCGTTCCCTCCGTCAGATCGCTCGGGGAGACCAGTGTGTCACTCCTGCTCGACACCGGACGTCGGACCTTCGACGAGTCCCGGCCACCAGCGCGATCATCGTGCGAGCATCTTCATTGACCGGTAGGCCATGACGCTCCTCTCAGGGGGTGTAGCGGTCCACCAGTTGCCGGACTTCACCCTGACATCTGATGAATTATCTGACCATCGCCGCACGCTAGCGAGATTTGGGCGCGAGCGACAAGCAGTCATAACCGAGATGACCATAAGTGGTCTGAGGACTTATCCTCAGAGAGAAAGCCCGTCCACCCACGACAGGCGCGAGACGAACGGGAGGAACCGATGGCGGCCACCGACAAGGCCCTAGCCGGCCTGCGGCAGATGATCGCTTCCGGCACCCTCGGACCGGGCGAGAAGTTCCCGCCCGAGCCGGAACTCTGCGACCACCTCGGCGTATCCCGCAGTTCGTTGCGGGAGGCGGCCCGGTCGCTGGCCGCGCTCGGCGTGATCGAATCCCGGCACGGTTCCGGCACCTACGTCTCCGCGCTGGACCCGGCCGAGATCATCAGCCGCTTCTCGCTGTCCGTCGAACTGATCCCGCTCGAAGGCGTGCTCGAACTGATGGAGGTACGCCGGGTCCTCGAGGCGCATGCTACCGCCTCGGCCGCGGCCCGGCAGGACCCGGAACTGGAGGTGCGACTGGGCGACATCCTCGACCGGCTGGAATCGACCACCGACGCGGCCGAGATCCAGGCGCTGGACGCGGAGTTCCACGGCTCCATCTGTACCGCCGGCGGCAATCCGACCGTGACGGCGCTGACCGGCGTGATCCGCGGGCGCGGCGGGCACTACCGGATCTTCGAGCCGGGGGCGGACTTCGAGGTGATCAAGCAGAACAGCGACCGTGGCCACCGCGCGATCCTTGCCGCGATCTCCCAGCGCGATCCAGCCGCCGCCGCCACCGCCGCCTCGAGTCACATTGCCCAGACTGAACTCTGGCTCCGCGCCCTCCGCCCGGAACCGAAGGTCGCCCTCCCCGCCTGAGCCGACGGACGGCCAGGCCATCACAACGTCGGCGCCACCCCCACCGAGCACGCTTCAACCAAACCTCGCGCCGTGCGTAGCGATGGCCTGGCCGTCCGCCAGAATTTTCTAGCATTTGTCCAGATCTTGCAGTAGATCGTCAGTCTGCGTATCGTCCGGCCCCAAGCGGTGACGCCCGCCACGCCCCGACCACGAGGCGTGGTCGTTGATCCTGAGGGGGATGTGCGCCAATGTCCCGTATTCGTCAACTCGCTGTGACCGCCACCGTGCTCGGTGCGCTGGTCTCAGTACCTACCCTGTCCGCGGCAGCCATCGATCCGCCTGAACCGACTCCGGTCACTCGTGCCGGCCTGGATCCGGCGCTGGTGCAGGGCCGCGGCGCGAAGGTCGCCTTCGTCGAGCAGGAAGCGGAGAACGCCGTCACCAACGGCGAACGCCTCGGCCCGAGCCGGGAGGCCTACAGCCTGCCCGCCGAGGCCTCCGGACGTACCGCAGTACAACTGACCGGAGCCGGCCAGTTCGTCGAGTTCACGCTGGCCCGCCCGGCGAATGCCCTCACCCTGCGGTACAGCATTCCCGACTCGGCCACTGGCGGCGGCATCCAGGCGCCGCTCGACGTCACGGTCAACGGCCACCGCAAGCAGACGATGACCCTCACCTCGCAGTACGCCTGGCTGTACGCGATGTACCCGTTCTCGAACGACCCGAACGCCGACCCGAACCCGGGCTGGTGGAAGCCCGAGCCGGACCCGGTCACCAAGCCGTTCCGCCCGAACCACTTCTACGACGAGCAACGACTACTGCTCGGCAAGACCTACCAGGCGGGCGACAAGGTCCGGTTCCAGGTCCCGGCGAGCACTCCGGCCTCTTGGTACGTGCTCGACCTGGCCGACTTCGAACTCGTCGCCAACCCGCTCCAGCAGCCCCGGCAGTCGTTGTCGGTGCAGGACTTCGGCGCGGACCCGACCGGGCGACGGGATGCCGCACCCGCGATCGAGAGGACCATCGCACGTGCCAAGGCCCTCGGTCGTACGGTCTTCATCCCGGCCGGGACGTACCAGGTGAACCGGCACATCGTCGTCGACCGCGTCACCGTCCAGGGCGCCGGCAACTGGTGGACCGTGATCAAGGGATCTGTGCTACCGCTGGCGGAGCCCGCACCGGATAACTCCACGCACAGCGCGCCAGGCTTCTACGGCAAGTACGCCGAGGCCGGCGGCAGCACGGGCGTGCACCTTTCCGACTTCGCCATCGAGAGCGACGTGCGCGAGCGCATCGACACCGACCAGGTGAACGGCATCGGCGGCGCGATCGGCGGCGGCTCGACCATCCAGAACCTGTACATCCACCACACCAAGGTGGGGATCTGGCTCGACGGGCCGATGGACGGACTGACCATCCGCAACAACATCATCGTCGACTCCGTGGCCGACGGGATCAACCTGCACCTCGGCGTCTCAAACGTCCGGGCGACCAACAACTTCATCCGCAACAGTGGCGATGACGGCCTGGCGATGTGGTCGGAGGCCAACCCGCAGGGGCTGGTCAACCACGACAACGTGTACGACCACAACACCGTCCAGACCCCGGTGCTTGCCAACAACATCGCCATCTACGGCGGCCGGGACAACGCCGTCACCGACAACCTGGTAGCCGACCCGATCCGCGAGGGCAGCACACTGCATGCGGGATCCCGGTTCAACGCGACCCCGTTCGAAGGCACCCTGTCCTTCGCCCGGAACACCACCGTCCGCGGCGGTCCGCGTGACCTCAACTGGAACATCGGGCTCGGCGCGATCTGGCTCTACGCGCTCCAGTCGAACATGGCCGGCCGGATCGACATCACCGACAGCTCGTTCCTCGACTCGACGTACAACGCCTTCATGTTCGTGGTCGACTGGCCGGTCAAGGACCAATACGCAGTCACGAACGTCGCCGTCCGCAACATCAAGGTGGACGGGACCGGGACGAACGTCGTCAACGCCCGCGTCGGCGGCTTCGCGACCTTCGAGAACGTCGACGCCCGCAACGTCGGTGCGCCGTTCGTCAACAACTGCGGCACGTTCCACTTCACCGGTACGCCGGAGTTCGACGTCCGGCTGATCGGCGACAGCAACGACGGCGGCTGGCACGGCAACAGCTATTGCGACGACCGTCCGCCGGTAGTCGCTCCGCCGCCACCGAGCCCCTGGAACTGAGGTCCAGGTGCCGGACCCGCCACGGAGGGGTCCGGCACCTGGGATGTCCAAACGTAGAGACTCTTCGACGATCGATCTTGGCGCAGGACACTAGGGTCGGAGCATGCGCGACTACGCTCAGCGGCTGCACGGACTCGGCACCACGATCTTCGCGGAGATGTCCGACCTCGCCATCCGGACCAACTCGGTCAACCTCGGCCAGGGCTTCCCGGACACCGATGGACCGGACTCCCTGCTCGAAGCCGCGGTGGCTGCCATCCGCAGCGGCGCGAACCAGTACCCGCCGAGCCGGGGCATCCCCGCATTGCGCCAGGCAATCGTGGAGCACCAGCAGCGCTTCTACGGATTCGAGTACGACCCTGACAGCCAGGTCCTGGTCACCACCGGCGCCACCGAGGCCATCGCAGCCGCCCTGCTCGCGTACGTCGAGCCGGGTGACGAGGTGATCGCACTCGAGCCGTACTACGACTCGTACGCCGCCTGCATCGCGATGGCGGGCGGGTACCGCGTCCCGGTCACCCTGCGCGCACCGGCCTTCCGGCTCGACCTCGACGAACTCCGGGCCGCAGTGACCGACCGCACCACCGTGCTGCTGATCAACTCCCCGCACAACCCGACCGGCACTGTGCTCACCGACGCCGAACTGCGCGGTATCGCCGAGGTGGCTGTCGAACACGACCTGGTCGTCATCACCGACGAGGTCTACGAGCACCTGGTGTTCGACAGCGCCCAGCACATCCCGCTGGCGTCGTACGAGGGAATGGCGGAGCGCACGGTCAGCATCGGCAGCGCAGGCAAGACCTTCTCCGTCACCGGCTGGAAGATCGGCTGGGTCACCGGCAGCCCCGAAGTTGTCACCGCGGTGAACACGGCCAAGCAGTTCCTCACCTACGTGTCCGGCGCGCCCTTCCAACCCGCCGTCGCCGGAGCACTTGCGCTGGGCAACGACTACTTCGAGAGCTTCCGGGATACCCTGCAGGGCAAGCGGGACCGGCTCTGCGACGGTCTGGAGCGACTCGGCTTCGGCGTCCATCGACCGGAGGGCACGTACTTCGTCACCACAGACGTCCGGCCGCTCGGCTACGAGGACGGCGTCGAGTTCTGCCGGATGCTCCCGGAGAAGGTAGGCGTGGTCGCGATCCCACACCAGGTCTTCTACGACAACGTCGACCTCGGCCGCCCCTTGGTCCGCTGGGCCTTCTGCAAACAAGACCACATCCTCGACGAAGCCCTCGCCCGCCTCACCAAACTCTGACAACCGAAGAACTGGCCGGACGCGTAGGCAGAACGCCCTGCCATTTCTTGGGATGCGGGAATCATCGTGCAAAAGCCAAGGGCGAGTGCGATCATGAACCCAGCTCGCCAGGTGCTGCTTGGGGAGAAGTGAAGCTGGGACCTCCACCGGAGGATGGGACCCAGCTTTCGCGCTTCAAACACATCGCCACCTGGGGATAGTGCAGACAGCGATCCTTCCGATGTGCGATGATTTCTTCAGCTCGCCACGCGCTGCCTGGATGAGAAGTGAAGCTGGGACCCCCACCGGAGGATGGGACCCAGCTTTCGCGCTTTCTAGCGAACCTCGACCTCGTGTTGGGTGACCATCTCGGATATGGCGGTCAGCCATCGAGACTCCCCGAGGTTCGCCGCAGTCACTGCGCCTGCTACGGCATCGGGAAGCCAGAGCATCGGCTCCACCTTGGGCCGGACGAAGTCGACCTGAAGATCTGGTGGGATCAGCCGCCTCCGTCGGCCGCTGTCGATGAGCTTGAGATCCCGCCGATCGGGTTTCGCTGACCGCGTTTCGAGCCAGACTTGGCCTACTTCTAGCTTCTAGCAAGCCAAGTTCGTAGAGCAACCGTTCCAAACAGCAACGCCGCGCCCGCTCCTGCTTAGTCTTGTCCATCGGTGACCCGATGGTCACGATCGCGGCCAGGTCTATGTCGGCGATCGCGGCAGCAATGACATCACGACGTTTGCTCGATTCATCGACCCAGTGCAGTCGACCACCTCGACTCAACGTCAACGCCCGGAGGCGGTCCCTGATGTCATCACAGTTGGCAGAATCAGCGACGACTGCCGCCAGGGTGTAGACACCCGGACGACCATCCCAGCCGACGATCACCGACTCGTCCACCCAAGCAGACAAGGTGAATCCGGCCGAATCCGGCGAGGGCGTTCTGCGCATCCCCGGATTCTGCAGCAGTCAGGACCTCACCGTGGGGCGCCATCCACAGGGCAGGTGCGGGCAGTCCGGGGCAGGACCTGGCCCGTCAGTACACAGGAGCGGCAGAGGACATCCGTCGCTGTAGCCGGCTACGAAGGAGACACAGGGCCGCTCGCAATGAGGTCACCGGCTGACCTCGCTCCCCGACCGTACGACGGAGCGCAACCGCAGCGTGGTGTCGCCCGGAGACCAGTCGAAGTGCACCAGGTCCGCCTGCGCACCCGGCCGAAGCACGCCGCGGCCACCGGCGAACCGGCCCGGGTTGGCCGTCGCCATCCGCACCGCGTCCCCCAGCCTCACCCGAGCGAGTCCCACGGCTGACGCGACGTCGTCGGCCAGCGATCGAGCCGCGCCGGCCAGGTACGGCGTACCGACGTGAGACAGCCGGCCGTCGGCGGACAGCTGGACGGTCCCGCCGACCGGCGTCTCGTACTCGCCTGGTTCGGAGCCCGCGAGTGCGACCGAGTCCGATACGAGCAGGCTGCGCTCGATGCCCTTCGCCCGGACCATCGCGGTCAGCGCATCGGCGGGCAGATGGTGGCCGTCAGCGATGAAGCCCGCTGTGAGACGGTCGTCTGCCAACTGAGTCCACAGGTGGTTCTGGTGTCTCGGCAGCATCGCGTGCGCACCATTTCCGAGGTGGGTGGACAAGGTGGCGCCGGCGTCCACGGCCGCCGTGATCTGCTCTGGATTGGCCCCCGTATGACCGACGGCGACGCTGACTCCGGCGCGGCTCAAGGCGGTGACGTACCCAGGCGATTCGGCGTAATGCGGGGACAGCGTGACGATGCCGACCAGCCCACCGCAGGCGCGCTGCCAACGGTCGAACTCCTCCACATCTGGTGGGCGGATGTGCTCGAGAGGATGTGCCCCGCGCGGTCCGTCCTCGGGTGAAAGGTGCGGACCCTCGACATGCACGAACGGGATGGCGTCGCGAGTCGCCTTGTCGGCGTCGCGGGCCGCCGCAACCGCCCTTAGCGAGGCGACGATCTCCTGCTCGGCCGCGGTGATCACCGTGGGAGCGAAGGTGGTCGTGCCGGCGGCAGCCAGTGCCCGGCCGAGCTCGACGATCGTGTCTAAGGAGACGTCCGGGCCATTGACGTCGAAACCTGCGAACCCGTTCACCTGAAGGTCGACGAGCCCGGGTGCCAGCCAGCCCTCGACCTTCCCCGTCGAGGCCGAGACGTCAACGATGCGACCGTCCGTGACCCGAACGGTCAGGGGTCGGCCGGTGGCGGGATCGAGACCGCTGTATGAGCGGATCACCGCGACGGCACCCGGTGCCGGAACCGGTCGAGGAGGCGGTTGTTCGCGTCGTCTTCGCCGGGGGTGTTCCCGCTCCGCCAGATCGGCGGTTCGATGCCTCGGGCAACGAGCTCGTCCAACGCTGCCACCGAAGTCTCCCTTGCTGCGCATCACTTACGACGTTGTGCAACCTTGCCGTGCAACCGATTGCACGTCAAGCCATCAAGGAGAATGGTTCAGGCCGTACGGTGACTCCGTGACGCGACCAGTCGGCCTGGCGTAACACCTTGGTGGAGCGCACCAGCAGGCTGATGCCACCGACGCGGCGTAACGCCTTCGGATGAGTGGACCGCATCCGAAGGGGCGAGTGCCAGACTTCATCCAGCCCAGACTTCATCCGTCAGGGACTGGCGGTCGGCGGCGGTGCCGTCAGCGGTGGTCGCTGAGGAACCAGGTTTTGGTGGGCCGTTGCAGCAACATCGACAACAGGACCACGTGCGCGGCCAGGCCGAGCACCCCGGCCGGGAGCGAGGTCAGACCGCCCACGATGCCGAAGGCGGCGACCGCGATGACCACGATCCGGGCCCAGCGGCGGCGCTTGCGCAGGAACAGAGCCGGCACGATATAGAGCGCCGCGCAGAGCAGCCCCACCACGGCGAGCATCCGCGGGGTCACGGTGCCCCCCTTGACGGTAGGCAGCAGGCCGGCGATGTCTGCCTCCGACGCGGTCAGCGCCCACGCTCCGAAAATGGCGCAAAAGCCACCGAGCACCAGGCAGATCACCATCGCGACGGTGACCTGACGAGGTGGCGCCGTCGGCACCGGCTGGTAGGCGTAGGGATTCGGCCGCTGCCCGAACGGACCCGGCCCGCTGTAGGGCCCGGGACCGCCAGGCTGCTGCCCCGGGTCGGACCCGAAGACCCCCTGGCCCTGGTACGGCCCCGGCCGGTCGGGTTCGCCGCCATACTGATCAGTCATCGCCCACACCCTCCCGCCCACGTCGCCCTGCGCTTCTTCCTTCCCCGATCCTCCCAGATACCCCCAGCCCACGACCCACGACGTCCGAAGAACCTTGCGCTATGACGCAAGGTTCCTCTGGCGTCAGGAGGAAATCAGGCGGTGGCGACGTCGAGGGCGTCCTTCGCCTCGTTGAGGCCGACGTGGACGGTGTCGCCGTCGCGGATCGCGCCGGACAGCAGGCCGCGGGCCAGTTCGTCACCGATCGCGGACTGGACCAGTCGGCGCAGCGGCCGGGCGCCGTACACGGGGTCGTAGCCGGTCATCGCCAGCCACTCCATCGCGTCTTCGCCGACGTCAAGGGTGATCCTGCGGTCACTCAGGCGAGCGGCAAGCGCCTTGATCTGCAGGCCGACGATCTTGGTCAGCTCTTCGCTGCCGAGCGCGTTGAACAGCACGATCTCGTCCAGCCGGTTGATGAACTCCGGCTTGAACGCCTGCCGGACCACGTTCATCACCTGGTCACGCTTGAGTGAGTCGTCGATCGACATGTCCGCCAGGTACGCCGAGCCCAGGTTGCTGGTAAGCACCAGGATCACGTTGCGAAAGTCGACGGTACGACCCTGGCCGTCGGTCAGCCGGCCGTCGTCCAGCACCTGCAGCAGGATGTCAAAGACCTCGGAGTGAGCCTTCTCCACCTCGTCCAGCAGGATCACCGAGTACGGGCGGCGCCGGACGGCCTCCGTGAGTTGGCCGCCTTCCTCGTAGCCGACGTACCCGGGCGGCGCGCCGACGAGCCGGGAGACGCTGTGCTTCTCGCCGTACTCGGACATGTCGATCCGGACCATCGCCCGCTCGTCGTCGAACAGGAAGTCCGCGAGCGCCTTCGCGAGTTCGGTCTTACCGACACCCGTTGGTCCGAGGAAGAGGAAGCTACCGGTAGGGCGGTCCGGGTCGGAGATGCCCGCGCGGGCGCGGCGGACGGCGTCGCTGACGGCCTTCACCGCTTCGCGCTGGCCAACCAGCCTGCGCCCCAGCTCATCCTCCATTCGCAGCAGCTTGCCGGTCTCACCCTCGAGCAGCCGGCCGGTCGGGATGCCGGTCCACATCGCGATCACCTCGGCGATCTCGGT
>JAWWPC010000273.1:0-5042 GCA_033851055.1 Kribbellaceae bacterium
GCTCGGCCCACCGGAATGCGACGTCAGGACCAAGGGAAGCACCGTGTCCACCGGCCCATACTCATGGCGGTACGCCGCCTGGCGCCGTGGCGGGAACGCCCTCGTCATCGGCCAGACCCTTGAAGGCATCTCCTACTGCCAGGAAGAGGAGGCCGTCGTCTACATCGGCGCCCTGGCCGAGGGCGCGCCATTCCCCGAAGCCGCTAAGTTCCCTGACTTCCTTACCTCTTAGCGCACCCGGCCGCCCCAGACCGTAGAGGCCCAGCCCCCGGCTGCAGCCGTGTCATCGCGTGTCGGTCAGGCGACAGGCGCGGGAGTTGATGAGCCGGGAGTAGCCAGGCGCATCGCCCGGATCACGGTGCGAGTTCAGGCCAGCTGAACCCGCAGGCAAGAGCGGACGTTTCATCTCGCTCGCCGTGCAGGTTGATGATGTAGCCATGTTTGTGACGATGGGCGACGGCGCCCGGCTGTGGTTTGACGTGCTGTCACCCGAGGGTGAAGTCACCGAGGATGGCGTCCTATGGCGGCCAACGATCATCGGCGTCCACGGCGGCCCAGGCATTGACTCGACCGCCATGGCAGATGTCTTGGCGCCTCTCGGCGACGTCGCCCAGGTCCTGCGCTACGACCAACGCGGCCACGGCAAGTCCGATCGCCGAACGGCTGCAGAGTGGACCATGGACCGCTGGGCTGATGACCTGGCCGAGCTGATCACAAATCTCGGCCTGGAAGAGCCAATCCTGTTGGGCACCTCCTTCGGCGGCCGTGTCGCCCTCACCTGTGCGACCCGGCACCCGGAGCTCGTCGGTGGCATCGCCGCGGCATACGGAGGAGCCCGGCTGGACGACGGTCTCACCGTTGAGGCATTCCGACGTCTCGGCGGAGAGCGCGCGGCCCGGGTCGCAGCTGGAAGCGCGGGGGACGACGAGATCGATTTCGCCGAATGGCTGGCCGTGTGTTGGCCCTTGGTGTCGCGCACGCCGGCCGGGCCGGACCACTTGGCTCGCATGCAGCGTCTATCGACCCACTCGCCTGACCTTCACGCCGTCCACATGGCGAAGGAGCTCGAGCAACGTCCAGTGCCCGGACTGTCAGCGGTGACGTGTCCAGTGCTGATACTGGGCGGGATCGAGGATCCGCTGCTGCCCCCGCCGTTGATGACCGAGCTGCAACAGGCACTCACATCCAGCAAGAAGGTCGAGCTGGTGCTCGTGCCTGGCGCTGGTCACCCTGTCTTCCTCGACCGACCCGACCTTGAGGTCGGCCGGGTGTCGAGGAGGCTGGTGGGTGGTGTCCGTTAGGGGCTGCCGCAACGAATCGAGGCTCCGCGTCAGCGCAAAACCAACGATTCGCCAGGTGCAGGTTCCTCAGCCTTGGTCGAACTCGCAGTCCTTGACTCCGCCGATGAAGGCCTCCCACTCGGGGTGGGTGAACTGGAGGATCGGCCCGGTGCCGTTGTGTTTGGTGTCGCGGACTGGACGCCGGCGGCGACGAAGGCGATCTCGACACAGTTGTTGTTGGGGTTGCTGCGGGTGGCTTTGCGCCAGGCAGCGTTGGTGAGGTCGGGCATTTGTTTCCTTTCACCCACGCGACCCGGGACGCGGGTGCACTCGGTGATCGCTGGCCCGTACGCCGTCCCGCACTCCCCCGGCGGGGTGAGGGACGGCAGGGCCCTCGACGGGATCCCGCCTGATCCCGGGGTTGGAACGGCGGACGACCGCACCCGCTGGTTGAGCCCGGTCGCCCGCCGGCTTGTGGTTGGGGTGCCCTGGCCGCGCGCCCTACAGGGGACGAAGTGGCCGCGCGGTCAGGGCACCTGGAGCGGGATCGGCCCTGTGCAGGCGGTTGAGGAGGGGCGTCTGCACTGAGGAAGGACGATCCCGCTGGATCAGGGAATGGAGTCGGTGAACACCACATCGACCCCGGTGTCGAGCGACAAGCGGTTCCATGGCGAGCCGGGTTCCTCTCGGGCGCCGAGGTGGATCAGGGTGGGCACGATCACCGCCGCGACGTCGAGGGCCCGGATCGAGGCGAGCAGTGCCTCGAAGGCCTGGGGCTGTGTGGGCAGCTCTTCGACATGGACGGTTCCGAGAACCAAGCCGCGGGTAGTGGCGGTCTCGGCCATGCGCTGCTGCCATCGCCGAGCTCGGTCGGCGACATCAGCGGGTACCAGCGCAGATACCCCAGCGCCAGCCGGCGGGCGGCCCCGATCATGACGACGTGCCTGCCGGTTGGCCGACTGGATAGTTGGTGACGCGCAAGCTCGGGAACCGCTGGATCATCGTTGCCTCGTACCGGCCGGCCAGTGCAGGCTCGGCCTTGTACTCGGCGATCTTGTGCTCCCCGAACCCAGACCCGGACCACGCGCTGCGGTGCGGGCTTGGTCGCGGTGGCCATCACAGTCCCCGCATCTCGCGACGGATGTCGCGGAGCATGAAAGAACCACAGGTAGCTGGCGACCCATGCCAGCATCTCGAAGCCGTCCATTAGACCCTGCTCCCCAGTTGCCGATCGAGTGGATCCACGGGCCGGGGCGGTGGGAGGAACCAGGCCCGTGGTCGTGTTGCTCAATCACCAAACCGGACCAGGCCAGCCGGGGCCAAGAGGTCGACTGTTGCCTCGATGTTGCGTCCTCCGCGTGGTGTTGCGTCGTTGTTGCCTCTGCCTCAGATCCCCTGGAAGCAAAGGGTTTCTGCGCGGTCAGCTAGTCGTTGCTGGCGGCAAGAGACGCGCGAACGAAGGAGCCCACCGCCGTGCCACGAGGGTACGGGGTGGGCTCTGTGGGATCCGCTCTCGGCTACCCGGCGCGGACGAGGAATTCGTGCGCCGACCGCGCCGAGATGTGCGGCCTCAGTTGCTTGGTGAAGTCGGCCAGCGCACCGCTCGGCCGAGCGGAGTCGACGCCATCTATCTGGTCCAGCGCCTCGCCGGCCACAGCACAAGCGGCGTCGACGTCACCGAGACGAAGATGCGCCTCGGCTGACCGCACCAGGAACAGGGCGTTGTCGCGGGCGTAGCCGTCGGCGGCGTACTCGCTGTCCCTCGCGGCCCCGAAGTACTCCAGTGCCTTCTGAGGATCATCGAGCTCGAGCGCGGACGATGCCGCAATCATCTCGATCTCCCCGGCCGACATCCAGTACGACCACGGCGGATCATCGTCACTCGAACCAGCCTCGAACACCGCTTGCGCCGCATCGAGCTCGTGGGCACAGGCCTGGCGGGCACCGGTCTTCGACAGGGCACGTCCGGCAGCGCATGTGCAGCATCGCCCGGACCCTCGGGGTGGCTCGGGCTGCCTGCGCCAGCGCGGTGCGGACGAGATTCACCGCATCTTGCGGATTGCCCACGGAGTAGGTCTGGATCGCCATGAAAGCGAGCACGTTCGCGCCGCAGGCTCCGTCGCCGGCGGTGGCCGACGCGCGCAGCGCGGAGATGTAGTACGACTGGGCTGCGGCGTGCGGCCCGGCGTCGAAGTGGAGCCAGCCGCAGATCCTTGCCGACTCCGCGAGGGCGGAGAACAGACGTCGACCGGTCGCCTCGTCGTACACCGCCTCGTCCGCCAGTCGGCTGAGCAGACCGAACTCCGCGGTCGCCAGCTGGCGCAGCTCGCCACCGCCGAGGCTGTCGTCGAGCCGGCGCAGGTCGTCAAGGCGCTGTTCCAGCCGGTCGAGCGTAGTCGCGGTGAGCGGTCGTCGCCCGGTCGACGTACTGGTGGTTGCGACGGCGTCCAGGGCTCCGGACCAGTCAGTACCGATCGAGGTCAACAGCCCACCGGACGCGATCAGAAACCCACGACGATCCATCGAGCATCCCTGCGCGGCAGCGGCGGTCCACCGTACCCGCAGGAGTCCACGGCGAATGAAGTACGGCGTGGTCGGCCTGGAGCCGGTGCTCGGGAAGCGCGGCTTCCAGCCAGCTCGGCCAGCCGAGCTGCGTCGGCGCTCGTCGGCGACGTCTCGGCCGCGCTGCGCGCCGCCGAAGGACCTGCGCACGACGAACTCGCCGCACTGATGACCACGATGAGTGCCGGCAGCAAGCACGTCAGCCGGCCCGATGGCGCTGCAGGTCGCGAGGAAAGACGATCGCGCCGAACCGCAGAAGGTGCTCGGTCACCTGACTCGAAGAACACTGCCTCGGCTCATCAGGCAGCAGGCAGTGGCTCACTCGTTCGCGAGGCGGGACAGCATGCTGATCAGTGACCGCTGCTCGGTGCCGGTGAGTTCGCTGAGCAGGCCATCTTCCATCGCGCGGATGTCGGCCTGAGCGGCGGTGAGCCGGGCGCGGCCCGCTGGAGTCAGGCGGACCCGGCGGTTCCGGCGGTCTGCCGGGTCCTGCTCGCGGACGACCAAACCGTCGCGCTCGATCTCGTCGAGCAGCGCGATCAAGCGTGATTTGTCGTAACCGATCGCGGTAGCGAGTGCCAGTTGGTTGGCTGCGGGTTCCTGAGCGAGCTGCGACAACACGCCATAGCCCCACATCGACAGTCCGTGGCCGTCCAGCAAGGGCCCCTCGGCAACGATCAGCCGACGGGTGATCCGCCCGAACAGCGATCCGAGATCTTCGCGTTCCATGACTCGGATGATAGGAGTTGAACAATGATATGTACCTGCATATCATAGGCGCATGCATACTACTTCGGCGTTTGCTCTGACCCAATCCATCTCGATCGCCGCGTCACCGCAGGACGTCTTCGATCTCGTGGCCGATCCCTATGCACTACCCCGCTGGGCTCCCGGTGTCGCTCGCACCGTCCGCCCCGACGGCGATCACTGGATCCTCGAGAATGACCAGGGAGAGACCCGGATGACAGTGCGGGCGTCTCGTGACCATGGCACCGTCGATCTACTGTCCGCCGAGGACCCGCGCCAGGGTGCGTTCACCCGCGTTCTGCCCAACGGCGAAGGCAGTGAGTATCAGTTCACGCTGCTGCTTCCCGCGGAGCTGGCCGACGAGGCGGTCGCGCAGCAGCTGACCATCATCGAATCGGAACTGCAGGCCGTCCGCACACTTTGCGAGTAACAGCGAACAGGCCGGTCCGCTGA
>JAWWPC010000312.1:0-2722 GCA_033851055.1 Kribbellaceae bacterium
CCAGGTTGTAGACCAGGTTGCCCTTGGGACCGAGGCGGGCCGGGAACGGCCGACGAGCCTCGAGTTCTCCGATTGGGGGCGCTTCGGCTACCAACAGGTCCTCCAAATGTTCATCGGCACAATCCGCAAAGAGTTCGCGTACAAATCCTAGCTCCCTACGGCGCCTGTGTAAGCGTGGGTCCTACAAACTGTCGTAAACACACAGCGACATCCGAGGTGGGCCGCCTGACCAGCGCCGAATAGCCCGGATGTTACCGTCGGCGACGTGCTGATCAGCGGACCGCGCACGGGCCTCTTTGCCTCCCGGTTCGTAGGGCTGACCGCCATCGTCACCGCGGTTTCGGTGACCGTCATCAGTGGATGCGGATCAGAGTCAGGCTCGGCGCGTCCCGGCGCCGAACAGTCGGTCGTCACAAGCACAACCAAAATCGCCAGCGCAGGCGTGCTCGGCAATGCGCGCAGGCCCGACGAGTCGTGCGCACCGGATCCGGCCGCGGTGGATCCGGGTCCCCCCGACCGCGAAGTGCGGCACGCCGCAGGGACGAGCACGGTGCGCGCCGACCCCCAGCGCATCGTGGTGCTGTCGGGCGACCAACTCGACGCGCTGTGCGCGCTTGGCCTGCAGTCGCGCATCGTTGCCGCCGCGTTGCCCGACGGCTCGGATAGTCAGCC
Organism: Kribbellaceae bacterium; assembly: GCA_033851055.1. Taxonomy (GTDB): domain Bacteria; phylum Actinomycetota; class Actinomycetes; order Propionibacteriales; family Kribbellaceae; genus Kribbella. The sequence continues at coordinate 673 of JAWWPC010000312.1, forward strand.
CTCTTATCTGGGCAAGGTGGTGCACGACTTGCCTGGCGCGGGCACCCGCAGCGAGCCGGACGTGCAGGCCATCAAGGCGGCCAACCCCGACCTGATCCTTGGCTCGCAGGCACTGACACCGGACGACTACCCGCAGCTGACCGCGATCGCCCCGACGGTGTTCACCGGTCCGCCGGGCGCGGCGTGGGAGGACAACCTGCGAGCCGTCGGCGCGGCGACCGGACGCCTCGACGCGGCCAACGGCTTGATCGACGGCTTCGAGCAGGCCGCCGACAAGACCGGCGCCGACAATGACGCCACCCACTTCCAGGCGTCGGTGGTGCAGCTGACCGACACCACGATGAGGGTGTACGGGGCGACCAACTTTCCTGGCAGCGTACTTGGTGCAGTGGGCGTGGATCGCCCTGCGGCACAACGATTTACCGACAAGCCGTATGTCGAGATCGGAATCACCGACACCGACATGGAGAACTCCCCCGACTTCTCCGCCGCCGACGGCGACATCGTCTACATCTCGTTTGCATCGCCCGCGGCCAAGGACCGCGCCCCGACGCTGCTCAACAGCGACGCGTGGCGGAAGCTGTCGGCCAACCGCGACAACCGGGTGTTCGCCGTCAACAACGAGGTGTGGCAGACCGGTGAGGGCATCGTCGCCGCCCGCGGCATACTCGCCGACCTGAAGTGGGTCAACGCCCCGATCAACTAATGTCGCGGAGGTGTTCCACGTGTTGAAGTCGACGTATCTGCAGCCGCCCGACGTCGTCGAGCAGACCCGTCCGGCCCACCTCGAATTCCTGCAGGCCGAGATCGACGCAGGCCGGCTTCTACTGGCGGGACGTCAGGAGGACGGGTCCGGCGGCGTGCTCATCACCACTGACATGGACTCCGAGGCCGCGCAGGACATCGTCGACCGCGACCCCTACACCCGCGCCGGGGTGGCCCACTACGAGCGATCGTCGTTCAACGGCGCATACCGCGCCCCGGGACTTTAGGCTGTAACTCACAGCTCGAAACGGGATGACGGCCGTCGCTTCGGCCGTTAGTGCAAATGAGTCGCATCGGTGCGGCAAATCCAATTAGCTTCGCTAAGTTTCTTTGGCGCATGCAATAAAGACGACAAAAGAGGACTCATATGACGACGACCGTTTCCGCCTACGCCGCGCCCTCGGCCACCGAGCCGCTGGCCAAGACCACCATTGAACGCCGCGATCCAGGACCACACGACGTCGCCTTCGACATCCACTTTGCGGGGATCTGTCACTCCGACATCCACACCGTCAAGGGTGAGTGGGGCCCGGCCAACTACCCATTGGTGGTAGGTCACGAGATCGCGGGCATCGTCACCGCGGTCGGTTCAGAGGTGACCGCGTTCAAGGTCGGCGATCGCGTCGGCGTCGGCTGTTTCGTCGACTCTTGCCGGGAATGCAGCAGCTGCCTCGCCGGCGAGGAGAACTACTGCAAGCGCGGAATGACGGGCACCTACAACGCGGTTGGCCGCGACGGTGAGGTCACCCAGGGTGGGTACAGCGGCGCGATCGTCGTCGACGAGAGCTACGTGCTGCGCATCCCCGACTCGATACCGCTGGACGCTGCCGCACCGCTGCTTTGTGCGGGCATCACGCTGTATTCGCCACTGCGCCACTGGAATGCCGGACCGGAAACCCGGGTTGCCGTGGTCGGCCTCGGCGGGCTGGGCCATATGGGTGTCAAGCTCGCTGTCGCGATGGGCGCCAAGGTGACGGTCCTGAGCCAGTCGCTGAAGAAGATGGAAGACGGCATTCGATTGGGCGCCTCGGAGTACTACGCCACGTCCGACCCCGAGACCTTCACGAAGCTGGAGGGCTCGTTCGACCTGATCTTGAACACTGTGTCGGCCAACTTGGATCTGAACGCCTACATGGGCCTGCTCGACGTCGACGGCACCCTCGTGGAACTCGGCATGCCCGAGCATCCCATGGAGGTTGCCCCTGCCCCGCTGGTCTCGATGCGTCGCAGCCTGTCGGGTTCGATGATCGGCGGCATCGCGGAAACCCAAGAGATGCTTGACTTC
>JAWWPC010000342.1:0-3597 GCA_033851055.1 Kribbellaceae bacterium
TGCGCCAATCGTGGGGGAGCCGCCGTCGGCTCGGCAGGCGATCAACGAGATGCTCGACGCCGGTCTGCTGGACGGGGTGATGGATCAAGTCGACCGGGAGGGGTTGCGGGGACACCCCATTCCGCTAGTCTACTTCTGAGGTGACTGGTCAGGTTGCTGATGTGTGGTTATGAGTTTGCTGGTAGCCAGGGGCGGCCTTTGGCAAGCATGACGAGGACTTCGAAGAAGTGCTTGCCGTGTTTGGCGGCGGTGGACAGGTAGCTGCGGATCGCGCAGAACTGCTTGGCTCCAGTGAGGGTGCGCAGACAGCCCGAGATCTTCTGTCGCAGCTTGATCATGCGGATGTCGCGCTCGGAGCCGTTGTTATCAGGTGGTATTCGCCAGTCGGTGGCAAAGCGCAGGTAGTCGTCTTGGCGGTCGCGCAGCCTACGGGCCAGCGCGTTGTGCTTGCGCATCACGTTGTCGCTGCGGGCGGCGGTGGAGGTGATGCCGATCTGGACTGCGGAGCGGTAGAGCTGGACCTGCTTGTCCAGGGCGTCGGAGTCGACGGCGTTAGCACCGCTGGCGATCGCGTCGACGACGAGCTTTTGGATCGCGACGAGTGCGTCGCTGGCCTGGGTGGCCCAGCACCAGTCGGCGTCCGGCTGGGCGGTGTCGGCGACGGCGGCCAGCTCGCGCAGGGCGTGGGCGCAGCAGAGCTGATGTTCGATGTCGACGTAGCTGTCGTAGGGCGCCCACGCGTCGTGCACCGCCACCCCGCGAAACCGCGTCAGGATGCCGGCCGCGTCGAGGCCCTCGCGGCCGCGCTTGGGATGGCAGGTGATCAGGGTGTACTTGCCAGTTCGGGCGCAGTGCACCCAGTGCAGCGCGCCCGCCACACGCAGGCCGGTCTCGTCGAACCCGGCCACTTCGGATGCGGCGATGCGGTCTGTGACCAGGCTGAGGAAGTCGCCCAGCCCATTGGCAGCGCGCTGGGTCATCGTGGCCACGGTGCCTTCACCCACGGGGGTACCGAACAGTTCGGCCAGCGCCTGCGCGGTGCGCTTCTTCGACAGGAACTGTCCCACATACAGGTAAACGACGATCGCGGTGATCCGCGGTCCGTACTGCACTGGCGCCGTCACGCCATTCGGCGCGCTACCGCAGGTCGTGGTTCCGCACCCGCAGCGGCGGGCGATGAGCTGGTGCTCGGTCACCTGCACCGTCATCGGCGGCAGATCGAACACCTGCCGCCGCTCCACACCCACCTCCGGGGCGCCGGCCAGATCCGCGCCGCACCCCGCACACGAGCCGGGCTCATGCCGCAGACGCTCCTCCGGATCATCGACCAGCGCCAACGTCGACCCTAGATGTCCCGGCTGCCCACCCGGCTTACGGCCGCTCTTGCGCCGCAGTGACTTCGGAGCGGGCTTGGCAAACGGCGGGTCCGACGACGGCGGCTTCGACGAGTTCCGGCTGTTCTGCCCCAGCCGCCGCTTCAACTCGGCAACCTCATTCCGCAGCGTCTCGACTCTCGCCTGCAACTGCTCAATCTGCTCAGCCTGCCGCACAACCAACGCAGCAAGGTCCTCATAGGACGGACGTTGACCGGCAGACACCACACCATGATCGGCAAAGCAGCCACAAGATCAACCCGGCACGCCGACGAACACGTGACCAGTTACGAAGAGCTTACGGTGGTGTTTGACAGCGGTGGATATGTAGCTGCGGATCGCGCAGAACTGTTTGGCTCCGGTGAGCGTGCGCAGGCAGCCGGAGACCTTCTGCCGCAACTTAATCATGCGGATGTCGCGTTCGGAGCCGTTGTTGTCGGGTGGTATCCGCCAGTCTTGGGTGAAGCGCAGGTAGTCGTGTTGCCGATCGAGCAGTCTGCGGGCGAGTGCGTTGTGTTTTTTCATCGCTGTGTCGCTGCGGGCGGCGGTGGTGGTGATGCCGATCTGGACTGCGGAGCGGAAGAGTTGGACCTGCTTGTCCAGGGTGTCGGGATCGAGGGCAACCACACCGGCGGCGAGGGCCTGGGCGACTAGCTTTTGCATCTCGACCAGCGCGTCAGCGGCCTGGGTGGCCCAGCACCAGTCGACGTCGGACCCTGCGGTGTCGGCGACGGCGGCCAGCTCGCGCAGGGCGTGGGCACAGCAGAGTTGATGCTTGGTGTCGACGTAGGTGTCATACGGTGCCCAGGCGTCGTGCACCGCGACCCCGCGAAACCTCGTCAGGACACCGGCGTCGTCGATGCCCTGCCTACCGCGTTTGGGATGACAGGTCAGCAGGGTGTACTTGCCGGTCCGCGCGCAATGCACCCAGTGCAGCCTGCCCGCTACGCGCAATCCGGTCTCGTCGAACCCGGCCACCTCCGAGGCGGCGATGGCATCGGCGACCTCCTCGAGGAAGTGCCCCAGGCCGTCGGCGGCGCGCTGGGTCATCGTCGCAACAGTGCCTTCGCAGACCGGGGTGCCGAACAACTCGGCCAGCGCGGCCGCGGTGCGTTTCTTGGACAAGAACTGCCCGATGTAGAGGTAGAGGATGATCGCGGTGATCCGCGGTCCGTACTGCACCGGCGCGGTCACCCCCTCCGGGGCGGCGCCACAGGTGGTGGTGCCACAACTGCAGCGGCGCGCGATGAGCTGGTGTTCGGTCACCCGCACCGTCATCGGTGGCAAGTCGAACACCTGCCGCCGCTCCATCCCGACCTCGGGTGCATCCGACAAGTCCGCGCCGCACCCAGTACACGGGCCGGGCTCATGCCGCTTCCGCTCGGTGGGGTTGTCGACCAGCGCCAGCGTCGCCCCAGGATGCCCGGGTTGCCCGCCCGGCTTCTTCCCGCTCTTGCGCCGCAGCGACTTGGGGGCGGGCTTGGCAAACGGCGAGTCCGACGACGGCGGCCTCGACGAGATCCGGCTGTTCTGCCCCAGCTGCCGCTTCAATTCAGCATTCTCGGCCCGCACCTCAGCGATCTCAGCCTGCAACCGCTCGATCAGCTCAGCCTGCTGCACAACAAGAGCAGCAAGCTCATAAGACGGACGCCGATCGTCGGGCACCACAACATGATCGACAAATCAGAGGAAAGATCAACTCGCCACGCCGTCAGACACCTGACCAGTTACACGGCGACAACGCCCTCGACACCGACCTGACCAGAACCCAGAGTGCAGAGTTACCCCGTTCGGACAGTGGACTCGCGCAGCGCGGACACTTGATTAGCTGCCGGAGGGGGTGTGAACCGCCGCCCGCTCCTCGGATCGTTTTCCTTGGTGGAGAGGAATCCATTCACAGTGGTTCAATGATCCCGAAGGGTGGCGCGCAGTGCCGCGTCAGCTCTATGCAGTAGGTCGTCAAGGTGTGCATCTCCGGTGCCCTGTGCGCTGCCTATCTTTAAGTCCGTAACCTTGGGTTCGAGCTTCACTTGCAGCGCTTGCTCTGCCTTATCGAGGAGATTGTCGAGATAATGACTTCCCGTCCTTTTACCCTCCGTTGCTTCCGCTTCTTCCTCGACGGCGTCAGCGACGGCGGCGTGGGACTTCAGCCTATGTTCATCGAGCCTGCGCCGCAACTGGGCCAGAGCTCGCGCACGAGTGGGTCCGATGCCGCCAGCTGGTA
>JAWWPC010000276.1:0-4149 GCA_033851055.1 Kribbellaceae bacterium
TGTCGATGCCGTCCGCGATGCCGAGCTCCGCTATGCGCAGCGCTATCGCACCCCGCGGCCCAATCCGCGACGTGTGGTAATCGAAGTTCAGATCGAGCGCGTGCTGGGATCGTCTGACCTGCTCGACCGCGGCGAGTAGTGCGGCGAGTAGTTAGGGCGATTGGGGATCGCGGCGCTCAAACTCAGTGCCTGAAGTGTCGTCCCAGAATTTCGGTGAGACTTCTGTCGCTCGATCTTCGTGATCCACAGCATCGACGCGGTTCTGGAACTCATCGAATAGTGTTCGTGCGCGCGCCAACTCCGTTTCAGTGGGCGGCGTAACGCCCGCTTCTTCCGGTGCGGAAAACGTCTTTCCGGCGAGCCTTTTGCTCGCTCGAAAACTCCAAACCGGTTCGGAGACTGGCGAGGCCCGAACGCCACGCGGATTTCAGACTGGGGTCCCACGGTTACTTCCCGGTCCCTGCAGGAGCAAGTCATCGTGTTCCCGCCCACGACAAGCCTCCACGAACTCAATTGCCGCTGCGCTGTTGCGCAGAAAGTCGCGATATTGATCTCGGGTGAGCTCGTAATACTCTTCGTAGTCGACGATGCCATTGCTTACTGGTATTAAGGCGTAGTACCGGCCGGACGGCGATTGGACGCCGATAGAATACCGGCTTTCACTTGAAAAGTATGTGTCCTCGAAGCTCATATAATCGCCTCCCCACGAGATGATATTGAGATTCGAGTTAACGAAGGTTCCATCCGACACATCGGCCAATCTCGTGCAGCGCTGCCTGCGATAGCTCCGGATGCCTCTTGTGGAACCGCCGCAGGATGTCGTTCACTCCCTCCTCTAACGTCATATTCCCCCATTCGATGGGCATACCGACGGCCTCATGAATCAAGCCGGTAATCTGCCCATTAAGCAATTCGCCCTCCGCTGCTCCGAATACCTCTGACAATTTTTCTCCGTCAACGCTTGGGATAGCGGTATCTTTGATAGCAATCACGATAGCGGAGTTAATGGTGTCCTGGTCCATCTATCAGCTCCTTAACGCTCGAAGATCGTTGTTGCAGAACCGGTTTCGGGGTCGATAATGATAATTCTCGTGACGTTTGGGTTATCCATAAGCCTCGGAAGTTCGACCGTCTCCCAGACACTCCCGGGACGAAGATTCGATCCTATGACTGCGCGAACCTCGCCATGAACGTTCTCAGCGTAAATTCCAGAAACCTGTGACCACCATCGTTGCGTGGCAGAGTCGTCGAAACTCCACTTGGGCGGCGTCACACCGTTTCGATCCAGCAATCCTTCTAATGTGGTTCCGCCATGTGACCCCGCGTACAGATCCGCAGCCCCGTTACCACCTGTCGACGTGGGACCAATTCCCATCCCATCAGAAGTTCTTCCAGACCAGAAAAATGCGCCGTCAGGCGGCGGGGTAACGAGCTCCGGGGCCGGTAGCGCATACGGCGCATCGCCATCGCCCACAAGTGCGTCGCGGCCTGCGTCGTCACCATGGCCGCCAGCGTCGCCGTCGTCAGTCCCGTCCGGCGTGGCGCCGCGCGGGGGTCCGGGAGGGTTGCCGTCGCTCCGCGGCGATCCGTGTCGGCCTTCGCCCAGTGGGGCACCGTCGCAAGGACCGTGGCCCCCACCACCGTCCCCCGGCGGCGTACCGCGGGGGCCGCCTCCCAACGGTCCGCCATCGCCAGGAGCGTGCCAGCCACCGCCCGGCGCGGGCAGATCGGGCGGCCGGCCGCCAGCCGGAGCCGTGGGATGTGGAACCGATCCACTGGGCGCGGGAGCGAGCTCAACTGGCCCTGGGTCGATCGATGGCAGACGCTCGCCAGCAGTAACTGGAGCCGAGGCCGCGTCACGCACACCGCCCGCAGGCGTGGGCGTCGGTTCGTGCGGTTCGACCGGGGCCCCTGGCCGTGCAGGCGCAACTGACTCGCGCGGTGCGGTTGGCGATTCGGGTGCACGTATACCCGGCGGCGCGGATTCGACCGGGCGCGGCCCGGGCTCGACGGGTGCCTCAATTGGCTTGCCCGGGGGCACGCCCGCTGGACGCCCGCCCGGCAGCGGATCGGCTTTGGGCGGCTCGAATTTCAGGTTTTCGAGATCTTTGGTCAGGCCACTACTCGCCTTGCCGATATCGCGCAGGGCGCCGCTTGCCCGGGCAACATCCCCAAGCTCGCCAGCACGGCCCATCGCGCCCGCAGCGTCGCCGCCAGACTCAGCGGCGCGCGCAGCTGCCCTGGCACCGTCCGCCCCCGCAGCGGCTTCGCCACCTCCGGGCAGAAAGAATGTCGCAACATCGAAGAGATTTTCCCCCAGCCCCAACCCTGGCCGGTCGCTACGCCAATCTTCCAGGTGCAGAAGCGATTTGTACATTTGCAGATTTGCTTCTCCAGCCTCCCTGGGGTTAAGAAATTCATTCACCGCACCTGTTTTGGCCATATCCATCCAAGTGGCCGCCGCTCCTTTGGGGTCAATGAGGAACAACCGTGGGTCAAGGTCCACCGCGGATTGCAGCGCACCGAAAGCGGCCTTGACGACTCCCTCATTCCCATTGACCCAGGTGTCGAAGACAGTCGCGACCGGGTTTCCGACATCCTCGCCCAGGAAGTGGACGAACTGGCCGCGCATGTGCTTCTCCATGTCGACAATCGCGTTGTCGGCGCGCTGCATCAGCAGATGTGCACCCTGCTCGAGAGCCCGTGCTTCGCGTCCCAAGTTGTGCAACACCGCATTGATGTCAGCAGCGATTCTTTTGATTTCGTCAAGCGCGTCGCCGTCGAAAATCGAGCCCACGTCATGCCAGAGGTCGGTCAGGGACTCCAGGCGACGCAACAGATCCCGAATAACGTTCTGGGCGTGAGCCACCTCGTTGGCGAAACCGTCGAGGGCGGTGGCCATGTCACCGCATTGCTCGCCCAAACCGTCCATGGCGCCGCCCATATGCGACAAGACCTCGCCGATCAGATCCCCTTCGGGAATTTGCTGCGTCCCGACGAGCGTCTTGGATGCGTTCAGCGCACCTCGCATGCCGCTCGCTGCCGACCCGAACGCGCGCCAACATCCGGCGGCGGCGTGCAAGGCCGGTATATCGCCGTCGGGCCATACGTCATCAACGAACGACTGCACCAACGCCCACAGCAGCGGCGGGGGCTCTCCTGGACCCAATGTTCCCGGCGGCGCGGGGGCCCCGGCTCGGGGCGGCTCGCTGGGCGCCGACAGTACGCCGCTGCCGCCGCCTAGCGTCGAAGCCGCCTCGGCCTTCGAATAATTCGAGGCGTCAACTTGAATTGCGGCCCCGTTGCACCGGCACGCATTGATCGCGGCCGTCGCCAGCTTCAGGAGTGACTCGGCCGTTGATTGATACGACAGACCGAACACCATGCCGGCCACATCCAGACCGGTGTTGGCACCGAAACCGGCCGTCAATACGGCCATCGCGGCGGCCAAGCCATCGCCAGTAGCGACCACGGCGCTGCCCGCAGCGGACAACGCCTCTGGGTCTAACGCAAGGACTGGCACGTGCGGGATTGTCGTCCAGGCCGTCCGCAGCCGCTATTCACCTGACGATCGTGGGGCGGCGTCCCGCCCAACATCAGGCGCAGGAGAAGTAACAGTGAATTGACCGGCATCGATGCCGTGATTAGCCTCGCCATCAGGGCATGCGGGGTGCGCGGCCAGGTCGGAACTGCAGCATCGGCAAACCCGACTCCGCTTGGTGGTCATGGGCGATGTGGGGATCTTGATAGTTAGGGAAGGTAGCGATGTTGACCGGTGCTGGTTTGCAGCAATTCGGAGCAGGCCAGTCGCGGTGCGCGGGTACGTTTGCGCCTCGCATCAGTCACGCCGAACGTCTTTGGAATTTCACCCATCACAACTTCCCAACGGTGCAGGGGAGGACGCCATGAGCGGCGGCGACGATGAAATTCGAATAATTCTCGAGCACCTGGCCCAATTGACCGGGCAACCGCCGCCGCCGATGATCACGCCCGATCAGTTGGCCATGGGACGTAGTTACATGAGTCAGCTGCTGAAAGCGTTTGGTATGGCTGCTAATAGCGGCGATCCCAGCGACATGAGCGACGCCCAGACCGGATATGCCGAGCGCGGCGCGAAAACCGGTGATGCTATGGCCAAATTCCCTGCCA
>JAWWPC010000124.1:0-17240 GCA_033851055.1 Kribbellaceae bacterium
ATTTCGACGTCGATGATCTTGGCGCGGTGACCGGCTTGCGCGGCCTGCTCGGCAGTCAGTCCCACGGCTGCGGCCTCAGGGTCACTGAAGAATGCCTGCGGCACCGCGTGATGGTCTGCGGTGGTCGCATGTACGCCCCATGGCTCGGTGTCCAGTGACTGGCCCGCGGCGCGTGCACCGATAGCGGTGCCGGCGATCCGGGCCTGGTACTTGCCCTGGTGGGTCAGCAGTGCCCGATGGCTGACGGCACCAACGGCATACAGCCACCCGTCCTCGACCCCTCGCACGCGGCACGTGTCGTCGACGTCGAGCCAGTACTCCCGCTGCGCACGCTACTGATCTGCACGTCCAACGATCCGCAGGCCTGGGCTATTCGTCGGGATGCGTTGGGTGTCCGGCGGGGAGGCGGACGGTCATGTCCAGGCCGCCGGTCGGGCGGGCGGTGGTGGAGATTTCGCCGCCGTGGGCGGTGACGATGGCGTGCACGATGGACAGGCCGAGTCCAACGCCGGTGTCGGTGCGTAGGCGGGGGCCGTCGCCACGGACGAAGGGCTCGAGCAGCCGGTCCGCCTGGTCCGAGGCGACCACGGCACCGCTGTTGCCGATCCGCAGTACCGCGTGATCGTTGGCGCGCCCGGTGGTGATGTCGATCCGGCCGCTGGCGTCGTTGTAGGCGATCGCGTTGTCGACGAGGTTGCCGACCATGCGTTCGAGCAGAACGGGTACGCCGATGGTCGCCGCGGGCAACAGATCGGTACGCACGGTGAGGTTACGAGCCGCCACGCCGGAGGCCGCGCTCTCGAGGCTGGTCGTCACGACATCGGCAAGGTCCACCGGGTGCTTCGGGCCGGAACCGGCCTGGCTGCGGGCCAGCTCGAGGAGCCCGTCGAGGGTGCGCTGGCTGTGTTCGACCGCGGCCTTGATATCGCGGGTCATGGTGAGCAGTTCAGCGATGTCGGGCCGGCCGTCGAGGGTGACTTCGATGGCGGTGCGCATGGTAGTCAGCGGCGTACGGAGTTCGTGGGCGGCGTTGGCGGTGAACAGGCCTTGGCTCTGCAGCACCCGGTCGCGTTCGATGATGCCTTGCTCGATGCGGTCCAGCATGCCGTTGATGGTGCCGGCCAGGGTGGTGAGCTCGTCAGCGGGTGTGGTGATCGGCACCCGTTCGGAGAGGTTCTCCGCCGAGAGGCGCTGGGCCGTGGCCGAGATGCTCCGGATCGGACGCAGCACACGTCCGGCCACCAGCCATCCCAGTACGGCGGCCAGCATGGTGACGACCGTGAGGGCGATGGCGGCCTGGACCAGGAACTCGGAAAGCGTGGTCTGCCGCAGTTGCTCGCCGACCCGCTCAAAGTCTTCCGGCAGTGGCGGGAGCGGTCCCGGGACGGCCCCCTTGCCGACAATCACGACCGCGAGCCGCCGGCCCAGCGCCCGGTGCATCAGGACGTACGTCAGGGCGGTGAGAACGATGCCGGCGGCAAGGACCATGCCGGTGTACAGGACCGTGAGCCGGGCCCGGGCGGTCAGGTGGAGGCGCATGTACTGATCCGGTATCCGGCGCTCGTGGCGGTCTCGATCAGCGGTGGATCGGCGAGCTTGCGGCGCAGCGTGCCGATCGTGATCCGGACCGCGTTGGTGAACGGGTCGGCGTGCTCGTCCCACACCTTGTCCAGCAGCGTCTCCGCGCTGACCAGGTCACCGGCGGCGGCCAGTAGTTGCTCGAGCACCCCGAATTCCTTGGGAGTCAGGTACAGCGGCCGGCCGGCGCGTTCCGCCGTACGCCGGGCCGGGTCGAGGGACACGTCGGCGGCCCGGAGCACCGGCGGCCGGGCCGGGGTGGTGCGCCGGGACAGCGCACCGACTCGGGCGATCAGCTCGGAGAACGCGAACGGCTTGCCCAGGTAGTCGTCGGCGCCCAGGGTCAACCCGTCGACCCGGTCCTCGACCGCACCGGACGCGGTGAGCATCAGGATCCGCGATGTGCCTCGCTCAGCCAGTTGCCGGCAGACCGCGTCCCCGTGCAGCACCGGGAGATCCCGGTCCAGTACGACGACGTCGTACGGCGTGAGCTCGCACTTGTCCAGGGCGGTGCGGCCGTCGAAGGCGATGTCGACCGCGTAGCCGTGCTTGCGCAGCCCGGTCGCGACATACTTCGCCAAGGGCTGCTCATCCTCGACCAGCAGAATCCGCACCGGCACATCATCTCAGCCCGGACCTATGGATTTCCTATGGATCGACCATCGGTCACCCATCGGCTGCCATCGATAGACCTGGGGCATGACCACCGGAACCGAGCCGGATGCTCCGGCGAAGACCGCAACCGTCGACGTCGTCGTGCCGGTTTTCAACGAGGAACGATCGCTGCCGGGGTGTCTGCGGGTGCTGGACGAGTTCCTGTCCAGGCACTTTCCGTTCCGGACCACGATCACCGTGGTGGACAACGCCAGTACGGACGGCACGCTGGACGTGGCGCTGTCGCTGGCCGCGGATTTCGAGCGGGTCCGGGTGGTGCACCTGGACCGTAAGGGCCGCGGGCTGGCGTTGCGCGAGGCGTGGGGTGCGAGTGACGCCGATGTCGTGGTCTACATGGACGTGGACCTGTCCACCGGACTCGACGCGCTGCTGCCGTTGGTCGCGCCGCTGGTCAACGGGCATTCCGACCTGTCGATCGGATCCCGGCTGGCGCCGGGCGCGCGGACGGTTCGCGGCCCGAAGCGGGAATTCGTCTCGAGGGCCTACAACCAGCTGATTCGCCTGATGCACGGTGCCCGGTTCTCCGATGCGCAGTGCGGGTTCAAGGCCGCCCGGGCCGATGTCGTCCGGCCCTTGCTGGGTCACGTCCAGGACGACTCATGGTTCTTCGACACCGAGTTGCTGCTGCTTGCCGAGCACAACGGGTTGCGGGTGCACGAGGTGCCGGTGGACTGGATCGAGGACACCGACAGCCGGGTCGACGTGGTCGGTACCGCATGGGACGACGTACGTGGACTCCTCAGGATGGCGCGGGCGAAGGCGTCCGGGCAGGCGCGGGTGGCCGATCTACCGCGGCGGCCCGAGCCGCGCGCCGCGCATCCCGACGCGGTACTGGGACGCCGCGGGGGCGGACTGTCGTGGCAGTTGGTGTCGTTCACCCTGGTCGGCGCGTTCTCGACGGTGGCCAACCTCATCCTGTATGCGCTGCTCCGGCAATGGTGGCCGCTGCTGGCCGCCAACCTCGGCGCGCTGGTCATCACCACGCTGCTCAACACCGAGGCCAACCGGCGATTCACCTTCGCCGGCCCGCACACCTCGACCGGCCGGACCCGCGTCCATGTCCAAGGCCTGGTCGTGTTCGGTCTGTACTACCTGTTCACTTCGGCCGCGCTGCTCCTGTTGCACGCGTCCGCCGCCAACCCCTCCCGACTGCTGGAGCTGTCGGTGCTGCTCGTCTCCTCCGGACTCGGCACCGCCGGAAGGTTTCTGTTGCTTCGACGCTGGATCTTCAAACCCGGAAAGGACAATTGATGACGGTAGCTACCGAATCGGCGATCGCCCCAACCTCCGACGAGGCAGCCAACAGGTTGCCTGTGGCAAGAGGCTCGTGGCGGACCTGGGCGCTGGTGGCGATCTGCCTGCTTGCCGGTCTGCTCTACGCGTGGAAGATCGGCGGCGGACAGATGGGCAACACCTACTACTCGGCCGCGGTCAAGTCCATGACGGAGAGCTTCTCGAACTTCCTCTTCGGCTCTTTCGATCCGTACGGCGTCGTCACGGTCGACAAACCGCCCATGGCACTGTGGCCCCAGGCGATCTCGGTACTGATCTTCGGGTTCCACGGCTGGTCGCTACTGCTGCCCGAGGTGCTCGAGGGCGTCGCCGCGGTGTTCCTGCTACACCGCACGGTGCGGCTGTGGGCCGGTGAAGGTACCGCCCTGCTCAGCGCATTCATCTTCGCACTCACGCCGGTCACGGTCGCCATCAACCGGACCAACAACCCGGATACCTTGCTGGTCCTGCTCCTGGTCGCTGCCGCGTACGCCGTCACCCGCTCGGTGCGGGCCGCATCGGCTGGTGGCCGGACGAGGTGGTTGTTGTGGTGCGCGTTCTTCGTCGGTTGCGGGTTCGTCACCAAGATGCTGCAGGCGTGGATCGTCGTACCCGCGCTTGCGCTCGCGTTCCTGGCCGGGACCACCGGGCCGGTCAAGCGACGCGTCCTCGAGCTGCTCGGCGCGGGCGGGGTGCTGGTGGTGTCGTCGTTCTGGTGGGTCGCGCTGCACGACTGGTGGCCTGGGAGCAAGCCGTACGTCGGAGGCAGTACGGACGGGACCGCGTGGGATCTGATCGTCGGCTACAACGGGTTCGGCCGGGTCTCCGGTGAGGGACAGGCCGGTGGCATGATCACCGTGCAGAACGGCAAAACGACCACCGGGTCGTTCGGCGGGGAGCCGGGCCTTTTCCGGATGTTCAACGAGCTGGTCGGTGGGCAGATCTCGTGGCTGCTACCGCTGTCGTTGTTGGTCGTGGCCGTGGTGTCGGCTGCCGGCGTACGGGCGATGGTCCGCAAGACGACCGGGGATCCGGTCAGCCGGGCGGGCTGGTTCCTGTGGGGAGGTTGGCTGCTCGTCACCGCCTTCGTCTTCAGCTTCGCGCGGGGGATCATGCACCCCTACTACACAACGGCGATGGCGCCCGCGATCGCGGCACTGTGCGCGGCCGGGTTGGCTCTGCTCTGGCGCTGGTATCTCGACCGTGACTCAGCGGCCTGGGTGCTGCTGCCCTTCGGTATTGCGATCACCGCGGCCTGGGCGTTCGTTCTGGTCTCCCGGGACACCACGTGGTACGGCTGGTGCCGCTGGACCGTGGTCGGCGCCGCGGCCGCCACCATCGTTGTCCTCGTCGTCGGGCGGATCTCGGGCGAACGCCGTACCAAGATCGGCCGGCCGGCACTGGTCGCCGCGGTCGTCTCGCTCCTGCTCACACCAGGCGTCTGGTCGGTCGCCACCGCGACCGTCAATGCCAACGGCAACCTCCCAGCCGCCGGCCCGGCCCCCACCATCGGTGGTGCGCCTGGTATCCCACTGATGATCGGCGGCCAGCCGCAGCCGCCAAAACCCTCCGGTCAGGGGCAGGGGCCGGAGCCGGGGCCGGGGCAGGGGCCGGGGCCGGGGCAGGGTCCGAAGCAGGGGCCAGGGCCGAAGGTGATGATCACGGGTGGGGGAACCGGGGAGACGAAGCTCACGGATGAGCAGCGGCGGATCCTGGACTACGCCCAGCGGAACGGCGACGGCGCCGACATCACCCTGGCGGTCAACAGCGCAGCCGGCGCGGTAGCTCCGTTCATCATGGACTCCGACGCCACAGTGATCGGCATGGGCGGATTCGGCGGCCGGGACGACGCCCCCTCCACCGACCAACTCCAAGGCTGGGTGGACAACGGCACTCTGCGCTTCATCCTCAGCACCCCGCCCGGACAGCCATCTCAACCCATGCCCAAGAACCTGTCCGACCCCGCAGCAGCTGTCCAACAACAACGCCAGGCGTGGATCGAGCAACACTGCACCGTAGTCAACCCCACCGCTTACGGCAGCAACTCAAAGACGGCCACCCAAGGCGGCCCAGTCATCCTCGGCGGCACCGCGGACACCCTTTACCACTGCGGATAGCCCGGCAGAGGCACCACCGCAGCCTGAGCGCGTCCATACCGTCGATCTGCAGCGTCGGTATGGACGCGCTCACCGCGGCCGGCCAGGACCAATCGCCGCCCGAGGATTACTGAGCGCGTGCCGGCAACCATTCCGTGCCTGGTCACCGTCGCGCGCTGATCTCCCCGGAGCAGGAGTGCGTTGGCGACACCTGTGTCCCCCCATTCGGACGCAGGTGCCGCCGGTCACAGACCGCTGGAACCGTTCAGGAACCTTTCGTGCGGTCGCGGGTTCCGATCACCGCTTCTGCCCGGGGTCGATTGCCTCGCCGACGCTGTCGGTGGCGGTGTCAGCGAGGTTCTGGCCTGCCTCGCCGAGGCTGTCGGTGGCCTGGGTCACCTGGTCGCCGACACCATCGACAGGCAGATCGACACCGGTCGCATCGGCAACCTGGTCGCCGGCGGCGTCGGCAAGGCCTTGAGTGGTCTCACCGAGGCCATCAGTGGACTCGGTGACCTGGTCGGCGACATCGCCGATTGGCAGGTCGATGCCGGTTGCCTCGCTGACCTTGTCGCTGGCGCCTTGCAACAGCTCGGACGCTTTGTCTTTGAACATGTCTAACAAGCCCATTTTCGATTCCCTTCGGTTCGTGTGACTGCTGGACAGTGGCGTTCGTCGCCACGTAGGTGTCCCCGCTCTGAAGGCTCGGCTGACGGTGTGCTGCGTTCAGCGAGGACTGGTCGCGTCAGCCATGGTTACGGCCGGGTCCTCGTCTGTGGGGGTCTTGCGGAAGGGCGCGGTCAGGGTCGCCGCGATGTGGCGGCGGTTGTGGATCAGCGCCGCCAGCGCGAGTGCGGCGTAGACGCCACACAGTACGTAGCGGGCGGTCTGGCCAGGCAGAGCGAACTGCAACGCGAACAACCCTAGCAAGGTCCACGCGAGCCAGCGGGGAAACCGCAGCGCAAGCAGCGCGGCGACACCGAGCAGGGTCTGGGTGGCGGTGAGCAGGAATTCCTCGACCTGCCGCCCGTCGAGGTACAGCGCCGTGCCCCCGCCGCCCGCGAGGTAGGCCAGCGGGAGGCTCCCGACCAGCAGCGTCCACTGGTTGACCTTGCTGGAGATCAGGGTGCCGATCGCCGCGGCGCCATTGCCCCGGACCGCGAAGAGGATCGCGACGATGAACTCCGGGGCCTCCGACGCCAGCGGCGCGAGCCACTGCACGAGCAGGAACTGATCGATCCCCAGCTGGGTGCCGGCGCCGATGAGCGAGTGCGCGAACGGTTCCGCGGACGCCAAGATCACGGCGGCGGCGAAAAGGAACAAGGTCACCACGAGGGTCCGGCGGGCCCGTTTCGGGAGCGCGCCGATGGTGGCCGCCGGACCGACCAGCTCAGGCTCATCCACCTCGCCGCGCGAGACCTTCCACAGGTAGAACACGAAGAATCCCAGCAGGGCGAACCCCAGCGCCAGCGGGATCCGCCCCGTGATCGGGATGAAGAACGCGACCACCGAGGCAATGGCCAGGAAGCCGAGCTCGACGCGGTAGCGGGACGTCAGCGTCAGCTCCCGGACCGATCGGCCGCTGCGCTTCTTCGCGATGGCCAGCGACACCAACACGACCGAGGACCAGCCCAGCCCCAGCAACAGCCGGTTCGAGCCGGTCATGTTCGCGGCCGCGTAGGCCACATAGCTGGGGTCGCTGCCTGCGGCATAGGCGAAGTACAAGTCCACCGCGTACTCGGGCAATACGGCGATAACGGCCAGGATCGCGATCGCCAGGCCTCCGGAAATATCGACCTGGGCAGCCTCGGCAGCCCAAGCCAGCACGAACGACGCCGCGACCACCGCCATCCCGAACAACACCAACCCGAACACCGGGTCAGGCGACGAACCAGAAAATCGGAGGACCAGCGCCGGGAGAGTCAGCACGACACATATCGCAAGTGGGCGAAGGAGCTTGACGAACATTGCCGGGGTTCCTTCCCATACGGCGGCCAGCCTCACGAGCTCTAAGTCCCCATCACCGCAGAACCCCGAGGCTCTCGGTCCAGTCGATCGCGGGCTTGCCGGGCTACCCATCTTCGGAACACCCGATTCTGCCCTCATTTCGTTAGTTACGCAAATAACGAAATGAGGGAGAGGAGGCCGGAGCAACCAGGCTGAGGCACAATCGCTACGAGATGCCGACGCCTACGGATCGCCAGCCGAGACAACCCGGCCCACCCCGGGGGGCCGGGCCCACCGCGGCCCAGTTGGCCGCCAGCGCAGCGACCTTCGGATTGCTGGCCAGCCCGGTGCGGCTGCACCTTGTCTGGCTGATCACCCACGGCCCCTACGACGTCGGCACCCTCGCCAACCGCGCCGGGATCGGCGTCACCACAGCCAGCCAGCACCTGGGCAAACTCCGCCTCGCCGGCGTGATCACCGCTCGCCGCGAATGCAAGCGCCACTTCTACGCCGTCGACGACCCCCACGTGGTCACCCTGGTCGAGCAGATCTTCGACCACATCGCGCCCGATGGCACCCTCGCCCCCGACCCGCAGCCCGCCGGCCTATAGCCCCTGCTGAGCTGTCCGGCCGCGCCTGAACTTCCTCCTGCCGTTGGTCGTGCCGCTGGAGGCTCGGTGTCCAGCTGCGACACGGATGCCGGGCGCCGCCGGCGATGAGCGGATGTGGCGTGACACCGGACTTGGTCGGCTTCGCGATCCCGCAACGTGCTCGGCGCCGTCGGGCGCTGCGAGGCTGCTCAGCGAGCCGCGGTCGGTGCCCCGATAGTGGTGAACCACGCCGTAGGTGGCTGCCGCTGACAAACACAATGCGGCGGCCCGGCGTGGTCCGCAGGCGAGCCTACGTCGTACCGATAGCCGTTGGAAGACCTTCGTGAAGCCAGACGAGCTGCACGACTCCTGGAAGAAGATCGGCGCGATCGCCGCCCCAGTAGCGATGAGACGCACCCCGACCCGTATCGGGTGGCCGAAAAATGGCTCACACTCGTCCAGCCGTTACTTGACGCCGCGCCGAGAACCCCGGCGCTCACGCTACCTCCGACTCAAGCACATAATGCCGAAACTTCGTCGCGGCCATGGTGGATGTGTCGCCATATCGAGGCCTTCCGACACAGCTCGGGTCGGCTAACCACCATGCCTGACTTCCCGTGGCCGTTACACGACAGCGGTGATCGACTGATTTCTGGACCGTCTTGCCTGCTTGACTTCGGGTACTTAACGGAGCGCAACTTTCCGGTCAGGGAGCTGGGCTCGGCCCGACAGGCTGCTTGGGTTCCCGTTACCGAATGGTGAATCATGCGGGCCGGGGATTGCCCGGCACCCAGAAGGGAGGCCAAGGAATGTCAGAGGACAACGAACGAACCGCGGTGGTCACCGGCGCTGAGTCCGGGCAAGGACCGGACATCGCACCGGACCTGGCAGCCATCGAGATCGAGCACCGCGTCGTCGAGGTCAACGGATTGCGGATGCGCCTGGCGGAGGCCGGTAGCGGTCCGCTGGTGGTGCTCCTGCACGGTTTCCCGGAATCCTGGTATTCGTGGCGGCACCAGTTGCGGGCGCTTGCCGATGCCGGATTCCACGCCGTCGCGCCGAACCAGCGTGGCTACCCGGGGACCGGCAGTCCGGCCGCGGTCGCGGACTACACGATGATGCACCTGGTCGGTGACGTGGTCGGGCTGATCGGCGCGCTCGGCGAGCAGAACGCCGCGGTGATCGGCCACGACTGGGGCGCGCCGGTGGCCTGGCACACCGCGCTGCTGCGCCCGGACCTGGTGCGCGGAGTCGGCGGGCTCAGCGTGCCGTTCTCCGCGCGCACCCCGGTGCCCGCCCTGACCGCCACGCGCGCCCGCTTCGGTGACACCTTCTACCAGCTGTACCTCCAACGCCCGGGGGTGGAGGAGGACTTCGAGTCCGACCTGGTCGAGTCGTACCGGCGCATCCTGTTCGGCCTCTCCGGTGACAATCCCGAGGTACGCCGGCTGCTGATCCCGGAGGGCCAGCGCTTCTTCGACGGGTGGATCAGCCCGGACAAGCTGCCCGCCTGGTTGACCGAGCGGGATCTCGCCGCCTACGTCGAGGAGTTCGCCGAGTCCGGCTTCCTCGGCCCGCTGAATTGGTACCGCAACATCGACCGCAACTGGGCCCTCACCGCGCCTTGGGAGGGCGCCCAGATCACACCGCCTGCCCTGTTCCTGGCCGGCGACCGGGACCCGGTGATGTCCTGGTACGACACCTCGACGCTGGAAGCCTCGCTGCGAACCGTGGTCCCGAACCTGCGTCGCTTCCAACTGGAGCCCGGCGCCGGGCACTGGATCCAGCAGGAACGCCCAGAGGTCACGAACGCCGCGCTGGTCGAATTCGCAACGGCCACGTCCCGATCAACCCGTGACCGCGGGGTAATGGAACCGCAGCCACCGCAGCCACCGTTCTGCGTCCACGACACCGGCAGCACCCAGTACTGGATCTGGCCCTACCTAATCGGCGACTGGCGTTATCGGGTCATCAACAAGGAGAAGCGCGGGACGCGCTACGCCTACGACGTGCACATCTGGAACCCCGACCGTGGATGGGTGTTCGTCGTCCAGGTCGACGCCAGCTCCCCTGACGAGGGCGGATTCGTGGCTGCCCTCGAGGTCGCCAACACGATCACCTTCGGACGACCCGGAAAGGAAGACATGCCAGGGCCGGTAGGGTCAGTCTGAGGGCCAGCAGGCAGGGCCGGACAGCGGGCATTGGAGAGGTGTCAGGCTTCTGGTGCGTGGCATCGGACGACGTAGCTGACTTGCCAGTCGGCGAGACTGTGTTCGGCGAGCCTCGGATGTCGGGATCCCCGGATCACCACAGCGCTGGCAGGCGTGATCCTCACGATGACCGGCAGCGGGTCTGGAACCTGATCGGCCGCGGCGAACTCCCGGCGTACGGGCCACGCAACAGCGCCCGAAGGCTGAAGCTGTCGGACGTCCAGCAGTTGGCGGTACTCGGTGAGCCGATCGGTGTTGACGAGGCGGCACGGATTCTGCACTGCCCGACCGACGACGTCCGAGCGCTCAGCCGGCCGGCTCAGACAGCGGCCCGGCAGTCGCTACCCTGTCTACCGACCACAAGTCGAAGAGCTCGCCCGGCGCAGCGGCGTCGACTCGCGCGACACCCCAATCCCCTTCGGGCCTGTCGGCCGCGTGCCGACCTCCGATGCGGCGCGGATCCTCTGCATCAGCAAGCAAGAGACCCGCGCGTACGCGGCGGCCGAGCTGCTCCCCGCCGTACGGGACCACCGGGGCTACTACTGGTACCGCGCCGACCACATCGCGCTGGTCGCCCGCGCCCGTCACGCCCGAGAGAACCGCGTCATCAGCCGACTCGCAGACGGCAGCGAGCTGCCGTCGGTGCCCCAATAGTGGTGAACCACGCCGTAGGTGGCTGCAGCAGACGATCACAATGCGGCGGCCCGGCGTGGTCCGCAAGCGAGCATACGGCGTACCGATCGCCGCGGGAAGAGCTTCCATCGCGAAGGCGGCCTCGCGCGCGTCGCCGATATTCACGCGTCTACGGGCGGCGATAGTTTGCATCATCCTTCGGATGGACCGGGGCGAGAGCGCGGACTAGTCCTCGTTCCCCTGTCGGCCGGCCCGTTCCGGGTTGAAAATGGGGATGGTTGCCGCTGACGCCGTTTCCTCCCTGGTTCGTCTAAGGCCGTGGGTTAGTCGGGCGCTGGGAGCTGCGGCATCAAGGAATCCGCCGGCAAGAAGAAGGGGGCCAGCTCCACCGGCCACGGCAACCCCTACCTGGCCCGGGTACGGCGAGGCCGCCGTTTGTGCCGCAAAGCGCCAGCGATGGCTGCGGACGCGGAGCCTGCGGATTGACGGTGAGCCCGAGCAGAACGCTCGCCGCGGTGGCCGCTACCGGGCGGCACTTGGTGGCGGCAGGTACGGACTGCTGTACGCCGTAGCCGGGGTCTGCGCCATCATCGGAGCCGACGTCATCCTGCCCGTGAAACGTGTCCGGTGAACACATCTACGCCGTCCCAGCTTGAGTCCACCTCCGATGCGGCGGCTTACGCGATGCCGCGCCACTCGTCGGCAAGCAGTGCATAACCCATGCCGTCGAGCCACTCTCCGGACCGGTGGAGGGACTCACGGACCGTGTAGAGCTCGCGGCGCATCCCGACGCGCTCCATTAGACGCCACGACGCGTCGTTGGCGGCGAAGCAGTTGGCCGTCAGGCGGCGCAGTCCGAGATCCTCGAAGCAGAGTCGGATCAGCTCCCGGACGGCCTCGGTGGCGTACCCGTGGCCGGCGTGATCGGGGTGCAGCACCCAGCCCAGCTCGGCTTGGACGCCGCGGGCCTGGTCCACGACTTCTGCCTGGGCCCACGCATCGTCGACCTGGAGCACCAGGTCACCGATCACCAAGCTGTCGAGCTGGACGACGAGGGTCTTGGCGAGGCTGGCGGGGTCTTCGAACTGGGGGCGGTACTCCTGGAGGGTGGCGGGCGCGCGGCTGAGCCAGCGGCTGACGTCATCGAGCCGGCGGAACTGCCAGGTCGCCTCGAGGTCGTCCGGGGTCGCAGGCCGGAGCGTCAGCCGGTCGGTACGGACCGGCCAGGTGATCGCGTCGAGCGGGCTACTCATGCGCACATCGTGGCGGTCCTTGGCCGGGGGCTCGAGCCCCTCCGGCCCCGGCATAGCGCCGGCCTGGACGGGTACGTCGGTGGTCTTGACCGAGATCAAGGTGGCGCCGAGGTCGCGCACCTTGGCCAGCAGGCCGTGCAGCTCGGCCTGGTCGGTCACCGGCCCACACAGGGTGGTGGTGCCGTCGTCTTTGCAGAGAAGGGTCAGGCCTCCGAACCAGGTCGACCAGTGTTCGTCGAGGTGCCCCTGGACCCTGAGTTCGTACTGCGCGGGTGCGTGTGGTGTCGGTCGCGAACTCATGGCGAGACGACCAAGGCTGTGCGGGTGCGTGCGCATCTGGCCCGGCGAGCGTCGGGGCGGCGGATGACCCACTCGGCCACGGCGGCGTTGATGACCCATCCTGCGCTGACCGAGAGGGCGGTGCTCAAGTCGCTCGTCCCGAAGAGGGCCTCGCCGATGCCCTGAGTGAACACCTGGGTGCCGGCGGCCACCGCGAGGGCGTAGGCGCGGACCATCCAGGCGCGGTGCGCAGCAATGTCGCGCCGTCGAATCGCGGTGAACCCCAAGACGATGCTGGCGGCCATCGCGGAGCCGACCAGGAGCCGGACGGCCCAGAGCAGGTCACCGCCCGGCGCGCCGGTGTAGAACAGCGTCATCCAGAGCCCGGAGAGGGCGACAAGCATGCCGGCCCCGACCAGCAGGCGGCCGGAGCGGCGGTGCCAGTTTGGCCGGCGGCGGCGCAGCCGAGCGGAGAACTGGAGCGCGCCGAGCATGGCGTAGAGGGCCGCCGCGATGATGTGCACCACCACGGGTGCCGGGACGGCGGCGATGCGTGAGTTGGCGGGCAGTATCTGCGGGCCGCCTGCGATCTCGAGCACCCGGAGTGACCCGGCGATGACCGGGACGAGGCTGAGGATCACCAGTGCGGCGGGAACGCCCCGGCTCGACCCGGCTCCAGGCCCGGCCCCCGACCGGTGCTGCCGTGCTGGTCGGGTGCCCGGGACGGGATCGGCCACGAGGTCGGTCCCGGGCCGCGGCGTGTCGATCGAGTCGGTGGGCGGGGTCATTCGGCACCTGCTGCGGTGAGGCGCGGAGTGTCGACACCGGTCGGCAGCGCCGTGGTTGCGGTGCGCGCGGTGAGCCAGAGCGAGTAGCCGAGGCCGACCATGGCGATGCCGTTGGGGAACGCCAGGAACCGGTAGAAGGCGTCCGGCAGGACAGCGAGCGTGACGGTGAGGACGCTGGCGACGGCGAGGAGCGCGGCCGCCCAGCGGGCGAGGATGCGCGCCCGGTACAGAGCGACGCCGAAGACGAGGCCGCCGGCCAGGTAGGTGATGCCGGAGACCGCAAGTGCGCTCTGCATCAGGCCGATGTCGCCAGCGGCGCTGCCATTGGTGGCCTCGGCGAGGACGTCGTTGACGTAGCCGGGGTCGGTCTCAGCGATGGAGGGGAGGACGTACGCGCTGACGAAGGAAACGCCGATGATGGTGAGGTAGCCGGCGCCGAAGAGGAGGTACCCGAGGAGGCCCAGCAGACCGATCTGCTTCACCTGGCGCAGGTACATGCCGGTGATGCCGACCAGGGCCAGTGCGGCCATCAGCACCTTCAGGGAGTTGCGCACGGCCCACTCGGTCGTGGCGACGGCGGCGACGTCCGAGTGGGGGTGGTTGATCTGGACGCCGATGAAGATCAGTCCGGCTGCGATGGCGGCGACACCGGCCGACCGGCTGAGGGTGACGGGAGTGATGGTCATGTCGGGTTCCTGTTCTGGTTCGTCCGTGGCGGGCGCCGCGGGGATGCCTGGAACCTAGGACGCGACGGGGTGGGCCGACGTCACCACATGATGTGATTGATGTGGTGACACCGGAGCAACGAGCTTGCTCATCACGCGAGTCGGCAGTCCCGGCTGCGGGGCGTGTGTCGAGAGCACCTCGTGCCCGCGGCGGCGGCGTACGGCGGCGGCCGCGGGCCTCGTGATCTGACAGTCCACGAAGTGGCGACCGGGGACTAGAGGAGCCCGCGTTCGCGGGCGCGGTGCACGGCGGCTGCCCGCGTCTTGGCGTCGAGCTTGGTGAAGATGCGCTTGGTGTGAGTGCGCAGCGTGTTGAGGGTGACGTAGAGCTCGCGGGCGATCTCTGGCCCGGTCAGCTCGCTGTCGAGTAGCCGAAGCACCTCGAGTTCACGCTGGCTCAACGGTTCCACCAGAGACTGCTGCGGCTCGGCGGCATCAACCGTCTTTGCTCGCTCGAGGAGTCGACGGGCCCGTCCCCGCACCGCTTTGCCATGCTCTGGGGCGACGTGCTCGCTGGCGGGGTCGGCGGCACTGGCGGCGTGGTGCAGGAGGGCCATCATCGGAGGGCCTTCGTCTAGGTACAGGCGCACGTAGCTGCCCGGCTCTGGCGCCTCGACTAGGGCGCGGCTCAGCGCCGCTAGTGCCTGGGCCCGGTCGCCCTGGGCGTGGTGAGCAAGGGCCTGCAGCACCCGGATCTCGAGCACGCTCCCCTCCCGCCCTGCGTCGGCGGCCGCGGCGTGCAGTCGGTCGAGCAGGCCAAGCACCGCAGTCACCGGGGAGGCACTACCCGACTGGTTGCTGTGCTGTTCGGCGCGGTGCCGGGCGAGCAGGAGCCGCGCGAAGGTCAGGTGCTCGTACTCGTGGAGGTAGTCCGGATCGTCGCCGACGCTGACCCCTCGCTCATCGGCCCATGCGACCGCCGACGACAGGTCCCCGGCGGCGATCTGGACGCGGACCTTCATGGCGGCGATCGGGCGGACCTCAGGGTAGAACCCGCGCCGATACAGTTCCTCGGCCTGGTCGAGCAGGCGCGTCGCGGTGCCGTAGTCACCGCCGGCGGCGCGCACCTGCGACATGGCCACGAACCACCGGTGCCGGTTCTCGGTGATGGATGTCTGCTCACCGAGCACTCGCGCCGTCTCCAGATGCGCCTCGGCGCTGGTGAGGTCGTCGAGCTCACAGTCGAGCTCGGCAAGCGCGACGTGCAGGTCAGCGGTGGCCCGCAGGTACGGGACACCGCTCTCGGTGGCCGTCTGCAGGGCCTGCTCGCACAATCGGCGGGCGCGACTGGGCCTGCCCGAGGCACCCCACAAGTCGGCGAGCACGACGGTGCCGTCCAGCTCGTCGACCAGGTTCCCCGCGGCGTGCAGACTGCGGACCGCCTCGGAGAAGGTGGACAGTGCCTCCTCGACGTCCCCGGCTGCCCAGGCGGCCAGACCGAGGAACCCCCCTCCGGCTCCGCGCACGAAATGGTCCTCGAGTCCGGCCAGGTCCAGCGCGTCACGGGCATGGCGCACGGTGCCGGCGACGTCGCCACGGGCTTGCGCCAGCGACGCGCGGTAGACCGAGATCGTTGCCGGCGCGGTGCGCAGATCGTCGGTGTCTGCCCACGCTGCCGCGAGATCCTGGTCGTGGGCGCCGGCGACCAGCGCCGCTTCGGCGTCGTCGAGCCGCGGCCCGACCGCGTCGAGGTCACCGGACATCATCAGCGACCAGCCGGAAAGGATGCTGAGGACCGGGCTGCGGCGCACCACGGGCTCCGGCAACGACCGCACCCAGGCCAGCAGCAGGCCGTCTTGCCTGGTGCGGCGCAACTGCGGCAGCGCCTCCTCCATCAGGTACGCGGCACGGTCGAAGTCCGCGGCGGCGAGCGCGTGCCGGACTGCGTCCGCCACGAGGTCCTGCGAAGCGAACCAGGCGCTGGCCCGCTGGTGCAGCCTCGGCACCCGGTCGGGGGCCTCGACGCGCAGGCGTGCTCGGAGGACGTCGGCGAACAGGTGGTGGTAGCGGTACCAGGAGCGCTCGGTGTCGAGCGGGACGAGGAAGAGGTTTTCTCGCTCGAGATCCTCCAGCATCCGGGTGCCGTCGGCGCGGCCAGTGACAGCGTCACACAAGGGGCCCGTGAGCCGGTCGAGGACGGCTGTGCCGAGCAGGAACTCGCGGACGTGCGCGGATTGCCGGGCAAGAACCTCGTCGGCGAGGTAGTCGATGACGAACCGGTTGCTACCGGTGAACGCCTCGATGAAGCCAGCGACCTCACCACGCTCTGGAATGCCGCGCAGGGACAGAGCGGCCAGCTGAAGTCCGACGATCCAGCCTTCAGTGCGCTCCTCGAGCGCGTCCACGTCGGCCACGGTGAGGTCCAGCCCCATCACCCGGTTGAGGAAGTCCCGCGCCTCAGATGCGGTGAAACGGAGGTCGGCGGCGCGCACCTCAGTGAGCTGCCCACGACTGCGCAGCCGGGCCAGAGGCAACGGCGGATCGGAGCGGGTCGCCATCATCAAGTGCAGATGATCAGGAAGGTGGTCGAGGAGGAAGGCCATCGCCTCGTGCACTTCCGATGCCTTGATGGCGTGGTAGTCGTCGAGCACCAGGACCCACCGCTCCCCCGGCGCGTGCTCACCGGCGCGTGTGACGTCATTGACCAGCGCGGTCAGGGCAGTGGAGGTCGAGGAGGTGTGCAGGGATTCGACGACTGACGTGTCAACGCCGAGGCCGACGCTGTTGAGGGCTGCCACCAGATGGCTCAACAGGCGTGTCAGGTCGTTGTCGCCGTCGTCCAGGGAGAGCCACCCGACCCGGGTGTCTGACCGGCGTTGAGAAAGATGGGTGAGCCAGTCGCTGAGCACCGTGGTCTTACCGAACCCAGCCGGTGCGGACAAGAGAGTAAGCCGGTGGCCAGCCTCGAGGGTGGTGACTAGCTGCCCGGTGAGTCTCGGGCGCGCGACCAGCTGCGGGCGCCGGGCCGGCGCGAACAGCTTGGTCGCGAGGACCGGAGACGACACCCACGGATCATAGAAGCAATTCCGAACGTCGCGCACGGGTTGCCGTTGCGGAACTCCCGCAGCCCGCCAACGAGCATCCCGAGCGTGCCGGTGCCGAAGGCGATCGGGACGAACAGGCTGGCCCGGGCTAGACGATCTCGGCGTTGGCCAGCAACAGAGCGATGACCGAGAAGCCGAAGGCGAACACCG
>JAWWPC010000275.1:0-3382 GCA_033851055.1 Kribbellaceae bacterium
TATGAGCATATCGATTTATAAGCAACACCTAGTTATTAGCAGTGGTTTTGATTGGTCAGAAAACAAAACAGGGGTGAAATATAAGGGTAGTAGCAGATAGAGGGGGTGGTATTGCCCCGCATTAGGACGCATTTTAGGACCATCTTTTGCGACTAAAATAAGGCTGTTTTAGTGTTTTTGAATGCACTGAAATGACTGAAATAACAAATATGTTTATAGCTCCACCGCCCGTTATTCTCTCTGTACGATCAATGCTTGTAGCGACAGTTTCCCACCTAATTCAGCCTATTCCACGTCTATAAAGTCATCTGCCGCAATGTAATCGCCACCAAGTATAGGGTCGAAGTCATCGTCGTCTGAAGAGTCGAATTCTGGCTCAGAATCATGATTTGTATCTGTAGTGACATCATTCTCATCTTCACAACCGTACTCATCGTCGTCGAGAGCTCCATTCGCTGCCTCCTTCGCTGTAACATATGTTGCTGAGCGTAGATTCATTTGTAGAGGTGGTACAGAGACTTGAGGTAGAGATAAAGAGGGAGAGCCAGTTCCGAGGTCATTGAATCGTTGATTGAGGGAGTCTTGAGAGGAGTGGGAAGAGGGGTCAGGAGATAGAAAGGGAGCTCTTTCGTAGTCGCCAACCTCGATATCTGCGAAGGTTAGCTTGATAGATCAAATGATAGAGTATACGTACTTGGTAGATCTCGTATTTTCAGCTTCCAATCTTTAGAACCATCAGGGTTTAAAGACAACCCGACTTGCTCAAAAGCCTTAACAATGAGATGGCCGTATCTCTCATGGAGAGTATTATAAGCTTCGAGAACCCATTCGGTGAGTAGAACACGTCTATCACTGACGCTGAACCTGCCTGACTTCCATTGATCTTCATATAGATCATAATGAATCTCCTCGAGCTCTGAAATAAGCTCTTTAATCTTCCTGTTACAAAAACCATCAAGTACTTGAACATAGCCAGTTGCACCGGCCGGGACCATTGAAACCGTAGTATTCAGCTTCTTGAGCTCTGCAATGAAGTCATCCTGGGCCTTCTTTTGATCGG
Organism: Kribbellaceae bacterium; assembly: GCA_033851055.1. Classification (GTDB taxonomy): domain Bacteria; phylum Actinomycetota; class Actinomycetes; order Propionibacteriales; family Kribbellaceae; genus Kribbella. The sequence continues at coordinate 1,061 of JAWWPC010000275.1, forward strand.
TATTCTTCTTGTGTGCCGGAAATGCGTCGATGACGAGAAGTCGAGGTTCTTTGTCAGATGGCGAGTAAGGAGACCCCCATTTGAACTGCTGGCGGGCCCATTGTTTAAGATTCTCTCCATTTGCGTATGCCTTGGGGTTGAATATCACATGAATACCTTTAGGGTAGCGTGCAACCTCTTCTCTGCGTGCTTTGGTGTTAAGACGTTCCTGACCTCTGAACATAAGAAGAGGTTTAGTGTGAGGTTTACCGTCAGCATGAACTGTAAGTTGAAGAGTAGCTTGCCTCTTATTCCAGCCACTTCGTTGCTCTTTCACCCAAATTGTCTTGTCTCCCTTCTTGGCATATGTCTTGCCTTCGTTGAATTCGAATGGGAGAGGAGTTTGGTCCATATTCGAGATCTCCGAGAGCTTGAACCTTCCAACTGTCTTAACATCTGGCCCTCGTGGTATACCGCAGTCTGAATCAGGACGAATTACTGTATTGCGGCGGTTGAACTGAAGCCAGTTCTGAATAGCTGAATGTAGCTGTTCCGGAGATTTCTGAGCCCTCTTAGTCTTGCAACGCAAGGAGATTCTGTATCGAGAGAGAAAGCCTGTAAACCAGCGGTTGGAGAACTTAAAACCAGTATAAATCCATTTGCCATTATCAGCCCGTATGCAACTCCTAGGGTAAAGTTCGCGGTAGACCTCTCTGGCGTGACTAGAGGCCATTAGTAAAGCTTATCAAGAGGTAAAGTAACTTACCGTAAAAACCAGCGGTGAGTGATTTGCCTGCCAGTAGATCGAGCTGTTTCGAAGAGCTGATTCAACCTCTTCTCGAGTTCAGGGTGGCGGCCTACTTTTGACAACCGGAGACGCTGAGCACCCTTCTTTAAGGCAAGAATTCTGTGTTTATTCTTAATCCATCGGCCCAAGAGACTAGTATGAAGTCTCAACCTCTTAGAGACGTAATACTTCGAAACATGCTCAAGACGGCCATCTGGCATCCTCTCCCAAGTGTTCAAGGCAAGGTCTATAGCCGCAAGTTTATGTTCCCGAGTATAAGAGCACCTCCGGTAGACCTCATTATCGTCATCTCCAAGTATATTACGGTGGTCTATTCGAAACTGGTGTTGATAGGCTCGAAACTGCTCCGTTACCGTAATATCGTTTGGTCCTCCCATCATCTGTCTAGAGCCGGCAGGCTCTTGGCGACGGCGTTCAAGAGGTTTAGGGCGTGGACCAGGTCGAGGAGGTCGTACAGAAAGATGAGTATAAGAAGAAGTAGCAATTGTAGCTTGCCTGAGCTCAGGAGAAGGGGAGCGGAAGAAGTGGCGAGGGTAGGGCATTTTGGCTGCGGATATGGACTTTTGGGTTCTGTTAAAGAGAGGAAAAATATTTGAGATTTGGGTGCTTTTCAGTACTAAATCGAAAGTTTTTTCCTCTCCAAAGCCATAGGGATTCACTCCTTATATGTCCCGATCTCTTATTCCAATGCCCACCATGTCCAGAGCCGGCATCTACCACTAACCCTGACCTCGCAACTATTCCTTTATTTGTCGATATCCAGACCTCGTACTTATTTCACAGGTAGATTAAGAGGCTTGAAGGATTCCTTGATCATCATGGAGTTGTACTGATCAAGGTGCGAAGTTGCGAAATGAGGGTATCCGCCATATTCCAGCCCCCTCTATTTTGTACCAAAACCCTAGTTCCCCGACGACCCGATGGCCCGCATGGTTCGATATTGAAATCACTGATGCAGAGGAGTCGTATCTTCGTCAATTGAGTCGATTATTGGCAATAGCGCTGACGTGGTTGTGGTGTTATAGGGGTGTTGTAGTTCTAGGAGTGTTGGTGGTTGATACGCTGGACAAATATCCCCGCTGTTGCGGCCTGAAAATTAAGGTATCCTACCACTTCAAAACACCAAATATAAGCACCTAAGTACTCTACTAGCAGTGGTCTCGATTCTATTAAAAACTCGAATTAAGGTTATAATACCAGCGCATATAAACCAATTAATACGGTATACTATACCGTTCTTATAATTAATTCAAAATCACTGTATCCCCTAGATTTTTCTATATAAGGGGGTGATCCCTAAAGGAGTTCTGCCTCTTTATCTATCATTTCACCGTCTGTTTTAGTCCAGCGTCTATCAACTTAAGTGCAACTCCGATAGCAAGGCCACCGCCTCCAATAACGTATACCTGACAAGGGGTCGTGTTCAAGTAACCTGTATTCTCAATAATCCAGTGATATGCAGCTAGACAATCATCCAGTGCCGCAGGGAACTTATGCTTTGGTGCGAGACGGTAGTCCACGGAAAGAAGGACAGT
>JAWWPC010000223.1:0-16652 GCA_033851055.1 Kribbellaceae bacterium
CCAAGCCGGTATGAATCGCTGGAGCAGGCAGCCCGATGTGACTGTCGGTCTGCCGAGTACAGGTGCGGACTGGACTGCACCCACGAGGGGTGATGATGAGTAGGGCACAGCATCACGTCAATCAGGCGTCTACCGATGCGGAATGTCAGTGTGGCGACACAATCAGTATGCAAGAGGTGAAGGTCGAACTTCACATGCTGGTGGAGCAGGGACTGCTTCACATGGGCGTGTCACCGGATGGGGAATCGATTTTCTGGCCCACAGAGAGGGGGATCCAGGAACTAGGGATGGAGGCGGAACTTGATTCGATTCCCTTCTAACGGTTCGCCTGAACCGATCCGCTTGACCATTCGGTCCGTACCTGTCCAGAATGTGATTCGAGGAGCGTGGGAGCCTCCTCAAGGAGAGGGAGTGACATGCAAGAGGTAGTAAGGCGATGCGACTATCTGATCGGTACCAAAGGGAACCCCTGCGGTGAGCGTCTGCCCGAAGACAAGCCGACGCCCTTCACCTATGACCTAGTAGAGTACGAGGCCGATCTGTGCGAGAAGCACCGAGTGGACTACGCGAAAGCCATGACTCCGTTCGTAACGATCGCCCGGCCGGTACGGACGCGTGCCGGAACCGCAGTTCGCAAGGCCATGAAGGGCAAGAAGGGCGCGTTCACCACCAAGGACGTGCGCGAGTGGTTGCAGGCCCAGGGGCGAGACGTAGCCCCGAGCGGGCGGCTACCAGAGGCTGTTCTGAAGGAGTACGAGAGGGCTCAGAAGAGCTGAGCGCAGCACCACAGGTCCCCGGTTCTTCCACAACGAAGTGGAAGGCCGGGGTCCTTCGTTATTGCGTTGCAACATGTAGCTCGGCCGCTGCTGTCATAGAAGCATGACTCGCCCCGGGCCGTCGGATCGGACGATATCGCTACTTACACTGGCGGTTCTGCCAGCCAGGCCGAGCCCCGACCTCGCGCCGTCGGCCGGGTGCCGCGATCCGGGCATGGCAGCGTTGAACTGTCCGAGCAGGCTGCTAGCTTGGCTGGCATGCGGCAGTACCTGGATCTCCTCGACCACGTCCTCACCAACGGCGTCGAGAAGGGCGACCGGACCGGTACCGGCACCTTGAGCGTGTTCGGTCACCAAGCTCGGTACGACCTGTCCGCCGGGTTCCCCGCGTTGACCACCAAGAAGCTGCACCTGAAGTCGGTGGTGGGTGAGCTGATCTGGTTCCTGAGCGGTTCCACCAACGTCAAGTGGCTGCAGGAGAACGGCATCTCGATCTGGGACGAGTGGGCCGACGCGGACGGCGAGCTCGGCCCGGTCTACGGCTACCAGTGGCGTTCCTGGCCCACCCCGGACGGCCGGCACGTCGACCAGATCGCCAAGGTGATCGAGTCGATCAAGAACACCCCGGACTCGCGCCGGCACCTCGTCAGCGCGTGGAACGTGGCCGACGTGGACGGGATGGCCTTGCCGCCGTGCCACACGATATTCCAGTTCTACGTGGCCGGCGGGCGGCTGTCCTGCCAGCTTTACCAGCGCTCGGCGGACATCTTCCTCGGCGTACCGTTCAACATCGCGTCGTACGCGTTGCTGACCCACATGGTGGCGCAGCAGACCGGGCTCGAGGTGGGCGACTTCGTCCACACTCTCGGCGACGCGCACCTCTACCTGAATCACCTCGAGCAGGCCAAGCTGCAGCTCACCCGCGAGCCGCGCCCCCTGCCCACCTTGCAACTCAAGCAGCGGGACTCGATCGACGGCTACCAGATCGGTGACGTGGACCTGGTCGGCTACGACCCGCACCCCGGCATCAAGGCACCCATCGCGGTATGACGGTCATCCTGATCGCCGCGGTCGGCCGCAACGGCGTGATCGGCCGCGACAACGACCTGCCTTGGCGCATCCGCGAGGACCTGCAGCACTTCAGGCAACTCACCCTCGGCCACACCCTGGTGATGGGCCGCAAGACCTACGACTCCATCGGCCGGCCGCTGCCAGGGCGTCGTACCGTGGTCGTCACCCGGCAGCCGGACTGGGCCCCACAAGCTGACGGCGTCGAGGTTGCGCACTCGCTCGACCACGCCCTCAAACTTGCTGACGGCAACGACGTGTACGTCGCGGGCGGCGGCGAGATCTACCGCCAAGCTCTCCCTCTCGGGCATCGGCTCGAACTGACCGAGGTTGCCCAGTCCCCCGCCGGCGACGTCACCTTCCCGGCGTTCGACCGGGCCGAGTGGGCCGAGACCGCCCGTACTCCGCACGACGGATTCAGCTTCGTCACCTACACCCGCCGCTGACCCGGGGCCTCCGCCCGGTGTCCGGGGTCCCGACAACGACTAGGCAACGAGAAGGTCGGAAGGACCGGGAACCGCGTAGATTGGCTGCGCGTTCACGGACTAACTGACTGCGTGAGGCAACTTGGGGAGCGAGCGCCGCTCGCGGGGACGCCATCGGAGGGGTACGACCATGACTGAAGCCGACAACTCGCAGGGCGCCGCACAAGCACAGTCGCCGCTGCAGCCACCCGCTGCGACGCAGCCTGTCCTGACTCTGACCGCGCCCGCGCCGACGCAACCTGTCGCGGCGACGGCCGCGCCCAGTCTGGCGCCGGCGGTGGATCCGGCCGCGCTGCCCGGGCTGGACTCGAAGGTCGACACCTTCCTCACCTCGCTGATGACAGCCGAGCCTCGCTCGCCCGAGTTCGCCGCGAAGGCTACCGACGTGCGCAGCATGGGCGACGCGGACATCAGGCACGCAGCCGAGAGCTCCAACCGGCTGTTGTCCTCGCCGGTGAAGGCGCTGCAGAGCGGCGGACTGGCCGAGGGCTCGACGGTGGGCAAGACCCTGCTCGAACTCCGCCGTACGGTCGAGAACCTGGACCCGAAGGAGGCGACCGGGGCCAAGAAGCTGCTCGGGATGATCCCGTTCGGGAACAAGATCGAGGACTACTTCCGCAAGTACCAGAGCGCGCAGAGCCACCTCGAGGGGATCCTGCACGCACTCCGGGACGGCCAGGACGAGCTCGGCAAGGACAACGCCGCACTGAACCTGGAGAAGCAGCAACTCTGGGACGCGATGACCCGGCTGAACCAGTACGTGTACGTCGCCGAGCGGCTGGACGCGCGGCTGTCGGCGGCCATCACCGATCTGGAGGCGACCGATCCGGAGAAGGCAAAGGCGTTCCGCGACGACGTACTGTTCTACGTCCGGCAGAAGCACCAGGACCTGCTCACCCAGCTGGCGGTGTCGATCCAGAACTACCTGGCCATCGACATCGTGATCAAGAACAACATCGAGCTGATCAAGGGCGTCGACCGCGCCTCCACCACCACCGTCTCGGCCCTCCGTACGGCGGTCATCGTGGCGCAGGCGCTGGGCAACCAGAAGCTGGTGCTGGACCAGATCACCGCACTGAACACCACCACCAGCGACATGATCCAGCGCACCTCGGAGATGCTCCGGGACAACTCGGTGGCGATCCAGCAGCAGGCCGCGTCGGCGACGATCGGGCTGCCGCAGTTGCAGGCGGCGTTCGCGAACATCTACGCGACGATGGACGCGATCGACACCTTCAAGGTGGAGGCACTGGACAACATGGCCGCCACCATCGGCACGCTGGAGACCGAGGTGACCAAGTCGCGGACCTACCTGGATCGGGTCGCGCAGCAGGACCAGCGCGTCGTGCATGGCTCCCTCGACCTGGAGATCGGCCGCTGACCCGGTACGACGCAGACTGGAACGCAGAGCGCAGGCTAACCGACCACCGGGCTGGGGATTGACGAGATGGCGCTGGGCGACTTCTTCGCGCGGATCACCGGTCGTGGTGAGCGCGACCCCGAGCCTGTCGAGATTCCGCGAGCCCCGACGAACCAGGACCTGCTGGATGCGCTGGTAAGGGTCGAGCAACTGGTCGCCGGCGGCGCCGTACCGGCAGTGGTCGCGTCCAGGGTCGGCCGGGTGGTCCAGACCGTGCGGGACACGATCCCCAGGCTCGGCAACCTCGGCGGCAGCGCCCAGGCGTACTCGGTGATGGCCACGGCGACGGACTACCTGCCGGAGGCGATCGGCGGGTATCTGCGGCTGCCACGGCAGTGGGCGGACAGCCGGCCGGTGGATCGCGGCAAGACCTCGCTGATGATCCTTATCGACCAACTGGACCTGCTCGGCTCGACAATGGACAAGGTGTTCGACGCGGTCAACCGGGCGGATGCCGCCGCGCTGGTGGCGCACGGCCGGTTCCTGGCCGAGAAGTTCGGCACCGGCTCTACCGGCGGCAGCCTGGCGCTCGGGCCGACAACCTCGACTCCAGCGCCCGATCTGCTCCAGCAACAGCCGCCGGGAGAAGGACCGTTGCAACCACCACCTGGACGGGGACGAGCATGACCGGCGCGGGGGGCGCTTCCCTGCAAGACGCGCTGTCGGCCCTGCTGGCTGTTGCCAAGAGCGCCGGTGTATCAGCGCAGGTAGCCCGCGCCGAGGCACTCTCGCTGGCGGCGGCACTGGCCGAGTCGGCTCCGGGTGCACCAGCCGCGTGGGCCGCAGTTACACCCGGTGCGAGCACGCAGGACTTCTTCGACGCCGCTGTGCGAGGCCGACGCTGGCGCGGCGCCCCGACCGCCGTACTGACTGATCTAGTTGCGCAGGGGTCAGCCGAGAAGATCCGGTACGCCGAGGCGCTGGCAGAGGTGGCCTCGGCCGCCTGCAGCCTGGGTGAACCCACCATGCGCGTGATCGGCAACGCTTCAGTCGCAGCCGCGGCCCAACTCCAAGCCGCCGGCGCTCGGCCGATCGCCGCCCCCGCCCAGCCGGCCCAAGCAGCCAGTACGACGCCCCTAGCCGCGCAGGTCCAGGTCGAGCCTGCGGAGCCCGAGCGCACGGTGGAAGAGCTACTAGCTGAGCTGGACGAACTAACCGGCCTCGCCAAGGTCAAGCGCGAGGTGAACCGGCAGGTCGCGATACTGCGCGTCGAGAAGCTCCGCAGCGAAGCAGGCCTGCGCAGTCCGACGATCACCAGGCACCTCGTGTTCGTAGGCAACCCCGGCACCGGCAAGACGACGGTCGCCCGGCTGGTCAGCGGCATCTACAAGGCGCTCGGCCTGCTCTCGAAGGGCCAGTTAGTCGAGGTCGATCGGTCCGAACTGGTCGCCGGGTATCTGGGCCAGACCGCGGTGAAGACCGCCGAGGTAGTTGCCTCCGCGACCGGCGGCGTGCTGTTCATCGACGAGGCCTACAGCCTGACCGGCGGCGACACGGGCGCTGACCAATACGGGCGCGAGGCCGTCGACACCCTGGTGAAGGAGATGGAGGACCGGCGGGACGACCTGGTCGTGATCGTGGCCGGCTACCCGGAGCCGATGGAGACGTTCATCGCCGCCAACCCGGGACTGGCCAGCCGGTTCCGGACCACCATCGGGTTCGAGGACTACACCGACGTCGAGCTGGCGGACATACTGACCGGGCTGGCCGAGGGCGCCGACTACGAGCTGACGCCCAAGGCGCTGGACCAGTTCAAGGTGATTCTGGCCTCGACGCCGCGGGACCGGTCGTTCGGCAACGGTCGATTCGCGAGAAATGTGCTCGAAGCGGCGATCGGACGGCACGCGTGGCGGCTCCGGGACGTCACAGCTCCGACGACCGACCAACTGCGTCAGCTCCTCCCCGAGGATCTGACCGACGAAGACCTCACCGAAACACCTGTTGCACCCGCACAACCCGAGGAACCCGCCGCGGCCGAGGCCGATAAGCGGCAAGCCGGCGACGAACTCGAGCGAGGAGAGACGGCGTGAGCCAGACCACGAGTGCGGCCCCGGCGACCCGGACGCCGTCGGCCCCCCAGCCTGCGGGGCAACCACAGGCCGCCACCGCGGCCAGCGGGACCGGGAGCCAGGTCAGCTCCTGGTTCGCCGGTACGCCGGGGCGGCTGCGCGCGGTGCTGGTCCTGACGGCTGCCATCACGGTCCTCTTCGGCCTTGCGGCAGCGCAGGGCTTCCGGCAGGCCGACGGCGCGCTGAACCGGGCCGAGGCGAACACCGCCCAACTGGTCCGGATCCAGGCGATCCACACCAACCTGGTGAGCGCGAACGCCGATGCCACCAACGCGTTCCTCGTCGGCGGCTTGGAGCCACCCGCGCAGCGGCAGCACTTCACCGACTCGATGAGCGCGGCTTCCCGGTTGGTTGCCGAGGCGGCGAAGGCCCAGCCTGCTGATTCGGAGGCCTTGGGTGCGCTCAACAACACGCTGCTCACCTACGAGGGCTTGATCGAACAGGCCCGGGCGAACAACCGGCAGGGCCTGCCGATCGGCGCGCAGTACCTGAAGGACGCCAGCGCCGGGCTCCAGGCAGACGCAATCCCGTTGCTGACCGCACTTGTCACCGCGAACGAGAACCGGGTCAACCAGGAGTTCGACGGGGCCAGCGGCGGCTCGCTCTGGCTGATCGGGGCAGGCGTGATCACACTCCTGGTCCTGGCTGGAGCACTTCTCTGGTTGGCCAGGCGCACGCACCGCTACGTCAACCTGGGCCTCGCCGGGGCGGGTGTGGTCGTTCTGCTCACCATGGTGGTCGGCGGATCCGTCCTCTCCGGCGCGTCCGGCGATGCGAAGGACACCCGCGACACGTCGTACGCGTCGACGCTGGCGTTGTCCCGGGCCCGGATCGCGGCGTACGACGCGAAGTCGAACGAGAGCCTGACCCTGATCGCCCGCGGCTCCGGCGCCAGCTTCGAGACGGCCTGGAAAACCGCGGCCGGCACCGTCGACGACCAACTCTCCAAGGCTGGGCGGTCGGCGGGGAGCCTGCTGCAACCGTGGAGTGACTACGCCAACGCCCATCAGGGGATCAGGAAACTCGATGATGGTGGCAACTGGGACGCAGCGGTCCAGCTGGCGATCGGAAGCGCCCCTGCGTCAGCCAACAAGACCTTCAACAGTTTCGACCAGGCATCCGGGCAGAGTTTGAGCACCGCCAGCACCACTGCGCAGCGGGAGTTGCACGACGCCGGCGGATCGCTGCCACTGCTCGCCTGGCTCGGTCTGCCACTCGGCCTGATCGCCGCGCTACTCGCCTGGTGGGGCCTGTCCCAGCGACTGGAGGAGTACCGATGAAGCGCTCCAAACTAACCGCTGCACTGCTCGCGGTGCTCTTTCTCACCTCAGCCTGCGGCACCAGCGCGTACGACGCAACGCCGCTGCCGGCAAAGACGACTCCGACTCCAGCCGCCTCGGCGGCGCCGCCTGCGACGGGCCAGACCTGCGGCAACCCGCTCGCGTCGTACGCACCGACCGGTCCGCTGCCGAGCCCGAATGCGCTACCGGCCGGCTCGACGATGGCCCGGATCAAGGCACAAGGGCGATTGATCGCCGGGGTGTCCGCGGACACTTTGCTGCTCGGCTCACGAAACCCCATCACCGGGACGATCGAGGGCTTCGACATCGACATGCTGAAGGCGGTTGCGACTGCGATCTTCGGCTCGCCGAAGCTCGAGCTGCGGGTCATCTCCAGCGCCCAGCGGATCCCGGTGCTGCAGAACAAGAGCGTCGACATCGTCGCGCGCAACATGACGATCAACTGCGACCGCTGGAACAACATCGCCTTCTCCACCGAGTACTACCAGGCCGGTCAGAAGGTGATGGTCCCGCTCAACTCGACTACTCAGCGACTGTCCGACCTGTCCGGCAAGCGCGTCTGTGCACCGGCCGCCTCCACCAGCCTGGACGCGCTGCGCCAGTACCCGGACGTCGTCGCGGTACCGGCCGACACGCACACCGGCTGCCTGGTGCTGTTCCAGGAAGGCAAGGTCGATGCGATCACCGGTGACGACACCGTGCTCGCCGGCCTGGCCGCACAGGACCCGTACGCGAAGGTGACCAAGGCGGCAGCCTTCACCAAGGAGCCGTACGGCCTCGGCATGAACAAGGACGCCAAAGACCTGGTGCAATTCGTCAACGCCGTACTGGAAAAGATGCGGACCGACGGTCAATGGAAGGCGTCGTACGACCATTGGCTCGCGCCCGACCTCGGACCGGCCCCAACGCCGCCGAAGGCCGCCTACGGCAGGCCTCTATGAGGGTCGGTACGCCGCTGGCCACCGCGCCGCCGCCTCCGGGCAGGATCGGCAGCCAGGTCCCGTCGAGGGACCTGCTGGCCTATCTTGATGCCCTCGGCAACTGGCGGAACCGCCGTAGCGCCGAGCTGGACGAACTCGACCAGGCCGCCCTGCAGTCCCCCGATGCCGATGCCTTGAGCGGTGACGTCGTCTTGTCGATGGCCGTTTGGAAGGCTGTCTCCGACCGGTATGAGCTACTGCTGGTGACCTGGGATTCCGGCCGGATCGGGCCGACCGAGTCGGAGCGGTTGTCCACGTTGATCTGGGGCCGCCTAGATACGGGAGCAGGTACCGGCTCACTCACGGTTTCGTTGCCTGAGGCCTGCACTTTGTCCGATGCGCTCGCCGCGTCGTTGCGGACCAGGCTCGCCCTGGATCCGGGCGATGCCGATCTTGCCGCCCGGGTTCGTCAGCTCCGCGCCCAGGTGGAACGGATCCGCGATCTGGTGGACCGCGAGCCGGCGGGCACCCGTGACATCGCGACCAAGTCCCTGGATGAGCTCGACCGCCGGGTCACCGACCTGGCCGACCGGGCCAAGCGTGGCGCCGACGTGGGCGGCTTGCTCGGCCCGCTGGAGCTGGATGCCGCACGCAACGAACGCGACCTGATCGTGGGTGGGGCCACCCGGCGTGAACGCGCTGCGGACGTGGCCCGCGCCCGCTCCATCCGGACCGAACTCGAGGCGCAGGGCCTCGCGGTTCGCGCCCTGGCCGACCGTTGCGTTGCCGCCGTCAGCCCGGCGCCCCGGCTCGCCGTACCGGATGTGACCGCGCTCGGCCCGGTACCGAACACCCCTGCCGAGCTGGAGAAGTACCTGACCCGCCTCGATGCCGTACGACGCGCGCTGGGCCAGGCGCAGTCGGCGTACGGGGCGGCACTTGAGCGTCGGGACGAGCTTGCCGGCCGGCTGGGCGCGTACCAGGTCAAGGCCGGCAGCATCGCCCGCACCAAAGGGACCACCGAGGATCTGGCCGAGCTGTACCGGCGCGGCCACGAGGTGCTCGACGCCGTACCGGTGGATCTGGTCAGGCTCGGCGCCCTGGTGGCGGCGTACCAGGTCTATCTGGAGACCAGTCTTGCCGCCGGCCCGCAGTCCGGCCGCGCTACAGGAGGGACGACATGACGACCATCGCCTGTACCCAGCCGGGCTGTACCGGCACGATCGTGGACGGCTATTGCGACGTGTGCGGGTCCCCCGCACCGGCAGGCGCGATCAGCCCATCCGCCGTCGCCGGCGCACCGGATGTTCCCGCTCCCGCTGAGGCCCCCGAACCGATCAGCTCGCCGTCCACGGTGTCGCGCGCGTCGAACCGGCTCGCCTCGGCCCCGCTGGGTTCGGCCCGGGCCGCGGCCGCCGGGTCGAAGCTGACCCGCCGGGTCGGGACCAGCTCCACCCGCTTGCGCGGCGCGCGGCTCGGGGCCGGTCTGACCACGGTGCCGCCGATCCCTGCGATCGACGCCAACAAGGCGATCCTGAGCAACCCGATGGTGCCGGAGGACCGCCGGAACTGCCCGAACTGCGGGCACTCCGTCGGCCGGGCCCGGGGCGATCAGCCGGGCCGGACCGAGGGATTCTGCCCGAAGTGCCGCAGCCCATTCTCGTTCTCACCGAAGCTGCAGCCGGGTGACCTGGTCGGCGGCCAGTACGAGGTGGCCGGCTGCCTGGCTCACGGTGGTTTCGGCTGGATCTACATGGCCCGCGACAAGAACGTGTCGAACCGCTGGGTCGTGCTCAAGGGCCTGCTGAACTCCGAGGACCCGGACGCCGTCGCGGCTGCGATCGCCGAGCAGCAGTTCCTGGCCCGGGTCGAGCACCCGCTGATCGTCGAGATCTACAACTTCGTCACCCACGACGGCGCCGGCTACATCGTGATGGAGTACGTCGGCGGCACCTCGCTGAAAACTCTGCTGAAACAGCGGATGCAGGCCAACGGCGGCCGGTACGACGCGCTGCCGGTGGACCAGGCGATCGCCTACATGCTGGAGATCCTGCCTGCCTTCTCCTACCTGCACGACCTGGGCCTGGTCTACTGCGACTTCAAGCCGGACAACATCATCCAGGTCGGCGACGCGGTGAAGCTGATCGACCTCGGCGGTGTCCGCCGGATCGACGACCTGGATTCGGCGATCTACGGCACAGTCGGCTACCAGGCCCCGGAGGTGGCCGAGGTCGGTACGTCGGTGGCGTCGGACATCTTCACGCTCGGCCGCACCCTGACCGTGCTGGCGATGGAGTTCCGCGGTTACCAGTCGACGTACCTCGCCTCATTGCCGCCGGTGTCCGAGGTGCCGCTGTTCCAGGCCCATGACTCGTTCTACCGACTGTTGCTGAAGGCCTGCGCGCCCGATCCGGCCGACCGGTTCGCCTCGGCGGACGAGCTGCGCGTGCAGCTGCTCGGCGTACTGCGTGAGGTGGTCGCGGACAAGCAAGGTGCGGGCGCTGCTCAGCACTCGACGTCGTCGCTGTTGTTCGGCAGCCCGGGCGACCGGTCGCTGGGTTCGGACACCGCGCCGGTGTGGCAGCGGCTTCCCTCGCTGCTGTCGGACGAGAGCGACACGATGGCCGGCTGGCTGAAGACCGTCAGCGTGCCCGACCCCGCTGCTCGGCTGGAGCTCCTGGTGAACGCGCCCGAGTCCTCAGCGCAGGTACTGCTGGAGATAGCCCGAGCCGCGCTCGAAAGCGGGCAGTACGACCTGGTCGATACTGCCGTGTCCGACCTTCTCGCGGCGGACCCGTGGGACTGGCGAGCGGTCTGGATGTCGGGCTTGGTGGCGCTGGCCCGCGACGATTCCAACGGTGCTCGGTCGTCTTTCAACGCGGTCTACGGGCAGGTGCCGGGCGAACTTGCGCCCAAGCTGGCGCTCGCGCTGTCGTGTGAGCTCAGCGGCGAGGACGACGTCGCCGAGGGGCTCTACACCACCTGCGCCCGTACCGACGCGAACTACATCGCGCCGTCGGCGTTCGGGCTGGCTGCGATCCGAGCGAACCGCAGCGACCTCGATGGTGCCGTGGCCGCGCTCGACCTGGTACCGCCGACAAGCGGCGCTTACGTCCGCGCTCGCCAGCAGCGAGCCGGTCTGCTGGCGGGATCAGGCCGCGGGCTTGCAGCATTGGCCGAGGCGATGGGCAGTATCGAGACCCTGACGATCGATCCGGCCGACCGGGCCAACCTGGCGGCGAGCGTGTTCCGCACGGCACTGGACGAGGTGCTCGGCAACGGCCCGCAACCCGCCGTACTGATCGCGGGTCGGCAGGCGACCGAGCCGGCACTGCGAGATGGGCTGGAATCGGCTTACCGTGAGCTTGCCGGGCAGGCCCCGACACGGGAGGACCGCATCAGACTGGTCGACCAGGCCAACGAAGTTCGAGGATGGACGCTGCGATGACGAGTACGATCCGGACGGTCTGCCCCAGCTGCGGTGGCCCGGTCACCGACGCCGACCGCTTCTGCGAAACGTGCGGTACCGAGCTGACCGGTGCCATGCCCGTACTGGACACCGATAGTGAGCCCACCATCGAGCTGCACACTCCACTCGCGCCCGCCACACCAGCCGGTCCGACCGGCTGCCGGTCCTGCGGCGGAGTGGTGGGCGAGGACGGCTACTGCCAGACCTGTGGGACCAAGGCCGCCAAGCCACGCGACCACTTCAGCGAGCAGCCCGCACCCTGGGTTGCCGCCGTCTGCGACCGGGGCATCCGGCACAGCCGCAACGAGGATGCCGTCGCGACCGCGGCAGACCAGGAGCCCGGCAGCCGTGCGCTGCTGGTGGTCTGCGACGGCGTCAGCTCGTCACTCGACTCCGACGTGGCCAGCCTGGCAGCCGCCCGGGCCGCGCGCGACGTGCTCGCCGCCGGCCGCGCGCAAGGTCTCGGTACCCAGTCGTCACGGACCAGCGCGGTGATCGCCCGGCTGAACGCCGCCGCCGATGCCGCCAGCGAAGCCGTCATCGCAAACACCGACCCGGAAAGCCCCAACCCGGCTTCCTGCACGTTCGTCGCGGCTGTGCTGGAGAATGGCCTGCTCGTCGCCGGCACCGTCGGCGACAGCCGCGCCTACTGGTTCCCGGACGACGCCGAGGGCATCGCTTTGACCGTCGACGACTCGTGGGCCGCCGAGCTGATCGCCACCGGTATCCCGCGGGAGGAGGCCGAGACCGGCCCGCAGGCGCACGCGATCACTCGCTGGCTGGGCGTCGACGCGCCCGACCACACGCCCCGTACGACGACTCTCGAGGTCACCGGGCCCGGCTGGCTGCTGGTCTGCTCGGACGGTCTCTGGAACTACTGCTCGGAAGCGGGACCCTTGGCCGACCTGGTCCGGAAGACCGCCGCCGCACAAGGTGGCGAACCGCTCGCTACAGCTTCGGCTCTGGTGGATTGGGCCAACGCCCAGGGCGGTATGGACAACATCACCGTCGCACTCGCCCGGATCTGATCCTGCCTCGCTTGATTAACAGACTGACTGAGTTTTCGAAAGGACGCCCGAGATGGCCGAGTTCTCCGCCGCCGTGTACCAGAACGAGTTCCTGCCCGACGGCGGGACCGACGTTCACGCGATCGTCACCGTGACCTGCACCGGAGCGGGTATGGCCGGCCAGTCCGGCAGCGGCGACGCCGGCGAGATCGTCATTGTCGACACCTCCGGCTCGATGGGTGCCGACGGCATCCGCGCCGCCCAGTTCGCCGCCCAGGCCGCGCTCGACCAGATTCACGACGGCGTCTGGTTCGCGGTCATCTCCGGCAACGACCGGGCTGCGCTCGCCTTCCCGCCGTCGCCCGAGCCGGTGATGGTGAAGATGGACCAGTTCACCCGGCAGGCAGCGAAGGACGCCGTCGCCCGCTTCTACGCCGACGGCGGTACGGCGATGGGCACCTGGCTGCGGCTCGCCGCCCGGGTCTTCGCGACCGTGCCGTCGCTGTCCCAGAAGCACGCCATCCTGCTCACCGACGGAGAGAACCAGCACGAGACGCCCGAGCAGCTGACGGCCACCATCCAGGCCGTGACCGGGCAGTTCCAGTGCGACTGCCGCGGCGTCGGCGTGGCCTGGCAGGTCGACGAGGTACGCCGGATCGCCACCGCGCTGCTCGGTAGCGTCGACATCATCCCGGCCCCGGAACTGATGGCCGCGGAGTTCGCGAAGCTGATCCAGCAGTCGATGAGCAAGGGTGTCTCGGGTGCGGACATGCGGGTCTGGGCACCGCAGGGCGCCCAGGTGCTGTTCGTCCGCCAGGTCGCCCCGACCGTCGACGACCTCACCGCCCGGCGCAAAGAGGTCAATGCCCTCACCGCCGCCTATCCGACCGGCGCCTGGGGCAACGAGTCCCGCGACTATCACGTCGCGGTCCGGCTGGCGGCGAAGGCGGTCGGCCAGGAGCAGCTCGCCGCCCGGGTCCAGCTGGCCATCGGCGATCAGGTCGTCGCGCAGGGCCTGGTCAAAGCGCTCTGGTCCGCCGACGAGGCTCTCACCACCCGGATCAGCCCGGAGGTGGCGCACTACACCGGCCAGACCGAGCTCGCCGACGCGATCCAGGAAGGCCTGGCCGCGAAGGCCGTCGGGGACACCGCCACCGCGACCACCAAGCTCGGCCGGGCCGTCCAGCTCGCGGCCCAGACCGGCAACGAGGAGGCCACCTCGCGGTTGCGCAAGGTGGTCGAGATCGACGACCAGGACACTGGAACCGTGCGGCTCAAGCGCAGCGTCGAGAAGGCCGACGAGATGGCGCTGGATACCGCCTCCACCAAGACCACCCGGGTGAAGAAATGACCGCAGTCACCTGCCCCAGCGGGCACTCGTCGGTCTCCACCGACTACTGCGACGTCTGCGGCCTGCCCATCGGTGCGGCCGCCAACCCGGCGTCGGCGTCGGTTCCTGCCCCGGCTGTCGCTGCGCCGCCTGCCGGCCCGGCCGCTGTCGCTGCGTCGGCCCCAGCCCAGGCCACCCAGGCGTGCCCGAACTGCTCCGAACCGAACCCGCCGGACGCGCTCTTCTGCGAGAACTGCGGCTACGACTTCACCACCGGCACGATGCCGCGACCGGCATCCGCGCTCGACCTCGGCACCCCGCCGCCGGTACCGCCCGCGCCACAGGTCGTCGCGGACTGGGTAGTGGAACGCTGGGTCGACCCGGACTGGTACGCCGTCCAGCAGAGCGACGACCCGTGCCCCTCGCCGGGCCTTCCGGTCGTCGTACCGATCACGGCCAAGAGCGTGCTGATCGGCCGCCCGTCAAAGAGTCGCGGCATCACTCCGGAGATCGACTGCGGCGACGACACCGGCGTGAGCCGGCGCCAGGCCCAGTTGACCACCGACGGCCAGCGCTGGTGGGTGGAGGATCTGCAGTCGTCCAACGGCACGTTCGTCGGCCAGGCCTCCGACCCGTTGCCCGAGGACCCGATCCCCCCGGGTCAGCGCCGCGAACTCGGCGACGACGACCGCTTGTACGTCGGCGCCTGGACCCGCCTGGTCGTCCGCAAAGCCACCCCCGAAGAACAAGCCGGCCAAGCCTGACGGGGCCAGCCTGGCCCAAGCCCACCACGGCGTCGTTGCCCCAGCCTGTTCGAGCCCCGGCTCTTTGGTTGGAGGTCCCCAGCCAGACATGTCAGGGAGGATCGGGCTCGCCGGCCCGCCGTCTGACCTTGGAGAAGAACGAAACGTATAGCGCTTTCGATATCGGATATCGAAAGCGCTTTACGTTTTCAGGCCTTCAGCTCAGCGGGTAGCTGGCAACCATCCGCACGGCGAAGTTGCGATAGCCCGCGCGTTCGAAGGCGGCGGCCATTGGCTTGTTCGTCAGATCGGTGTCGGCCCTGATCCGGTCACCCTTGACCTCACCCCGCTGAATCAGCTCCGCCAGGATGTGCGTGATCTCCGCGAGCAGGTCGTCGCTGTACCCATGGCCGCGGTGTTCCGGCAGGACGCCCAGATAGCCGACGACCGGACCACCGGTGTTCGCCGACGGAATCGCGAACCCGATCAGCTCGCCGGCGTCGTCGTACGCCAGCCGCCACCAGTCCCGGTCGCCCGGCATCGAGGTGTAGATCTCGAGGTCCTCCTTCGCGGCGCCCTCGACGCCGATCCTGGCGACGGCCCGCGCGGTTGCGGCGTCGAGGCTGCCCTCCATCACCTGGCGGAACACGGCCAGGAACGCCTCGTTGCCGGCCGGCTCGAACCTCAACCGGGTCGATCGCGGCGGCAACTCGTCTTCCGTGGTCCACTCGTAGCGCAACCGTTCGGTGGTGCCGGACAGTCCGGCGGCGGCCGCAGCCGCCAGTCGTGGCTCTAGCGCCGCGACCACCTCGGGCTGATCGCGCCAGCCGTTCGGCAGGAAAATGTGGTATTCCGGCTGCTCGGCCTCGGGCGGGATAGTGCTGGTCATCGCGCGGATCAGCTCGGTCCACACCGGAACCGGGCCGGGCCCCTCATTGGCTCCGGATTCATCGAAGTACAGGCCGTCGATGGCGAACGGATGGTCGGAACCTTCCATGCCCCACCAGACGGCCAGGGCGAGGATGCGATCACCGTCCTCAGCGACCCAGGTCCACTCGTGCCGGTACGCGCCCGACTCGAGGTAGTCGGCGAAGCGTTCGACCGTCACGGTGTTGATCGACTGGTTCGCGAGCAGAGCAAAGATGTTGTCGAGATCGCGCTCGACCATGGTGCGGACGTTCATGGAACCCTCCAGAAGGAGGCGCGGATCCGCTCAGTGCGAGCCGAGCGAGCGGACCGGATGCGCCAAAGAACAGATCGTGGTGTTCATCAGCAGCTCCTTCCGCTCGTGGCCTTCTCGCCGCCGCCGACAGTACGGCCTTACCGGCGTCAGAGTCCAGGCCTGACCCGTCACCCCCGGACGAACGGAAGGGCGGCCCCGGCCGAAGCCGGGACCGCCCTCTCGTCGTTCTAGCTGGTGCTTCGGATCCTCAGCGGATCAGAAGTCCATGCCGCCCATGTCAGGCGCGCCACCAGCAGCGGCCGAAGCCTTCTCCGGCTTGTCGGCGATGACCGCCTCAGTGGTGAGGAACAGCGCCGCGATGGACGCGGCGTTCTGCAGCGCCGAACGGGTGACCTTGGCAGGGTCGATGATGCCGGTCGCGATCAGGTCGACGTACTCGCCGGTCGCGGCGTTGAGGCCCCAGCCCGGCTCGAGGTTGCGGACCTTCTCCACCACGACGCCACCCTCGAGGCCGGCGTTCACGGCGATCTGCTTCAGCGGGGCCTCGACGGCCTGCTTCACGATCTGCGCGCCGGTCGCCTCGTCGCCCTCGAGCTCGAGCTTCTCGAACGCGACCACGCTGGCCTGCAGCAGGGCCACGCCGCCGCCGGCGACGATGCCCTCCTCGACCGCGGCCTTGGTCGCATGCATGGCGTCCTCGCCACGATCCTTGCGCTCCTGGACCTCGATCTCGGTGGCGCCGCCGACCTTGATGATCGCCACGCCGCAGGCCAGCTTGGCCAGCCGCTCCTGCAGCTTCTCGCGGTCGTAGTCCGAGGTGGTCTCCTCGATCTGCGCCTTGATCTGGCTGATGCGGCCCTCGATGTCGGCTTTCTTGCCGG
>JAWWPC010000274.1:0-2742 GCA_033851055.1 Kribbellaceae bacterium
CAAGCTCCTGCGCAAGCTCAAGCGGATCGCGGACCAGGTCAACTCGATCGAGGAAGACTTCGTCGACATGAGCGACGCGGAGTTGCGCGAGCTCACCGACAAGTACCGGGAACGGCTTGCCGACGGCGAGACCCTCGACGACCTGCTGCCCGAGGCCTTTGCGACCGCCCGTGAGGCGTCCAAGCGCACTCTCGGTCAGCGCCACTTCGACGTGCAGATCATGGGCGGCGCGGCTCTGCATCTGGGCAACATCGCCGAGATGCGCACCGGTGAGGGCAAGACGCTGACCTGTGTGCTGCCCGCCTACCTCAACGCGCTGGCCGGCGACGGCGTCCACGTCGTCACCGTCAACGACTACCTCGCCAAGCGGGACGCCGAGTGGATGGGCCGCATCCATCAGTTCCTGGGGCTCGAGGTGGGCGTGATCCTGGGCGACATGACGCCGGAGGAGCGCCGCAAGGCCTACGGCGCCGACATCACCTACGGCACCAACAACGAGTTCGGCTTCGACTACCTGCGCGACAACATGGCCTGGAGCCTGGACGAGTGCGTGCAGCGCGGTCACAACTTCGCGATCGTCGACGAGGTCGACTCCATCCTCATCGACGAGGCCCGGACCCCACTGATCATCTCCGGTCCGGCCGAGCAGAACTCCCGCTGGTACAGCGAGTTCGCCAAGATCGTGCCTCGGCTGCGCAAGTCCAGCGGCGGTCCCGAGGGTGACGACGGGGACTACCAGGTCGACGAGAAGAAGCGCACCGTCGGCATTCTCGAAACCGGTGTCGAGAAGGTCGAGGACTGGCTGGGCATCGACAACCTGTACGACTCGGTCAACACGCCGCTGGTGAGCTTCCTCAACAACGCGCTGAAGGCCAAGGAGCTCTACAAGAAGGACAAGGACTACGTCGTCATGAACGGCGAAGTCCTGATCGTCGACGAGTTCACCGGCCGCATGCTGCACGGGCGCCGTTACAACGAGGGCATGCACCAGGCCATCGAGGCCAAGGAGAACGTGCAGATCAAGGACGAGAACCAGACGCTCGCCACGATCACCCTGCAGAACTACTTCCGGATGTACGGCAAGCTCGGCGGCATGACGGGCACCGCCCAGACCGAGGCGGCCGAGTTCAACAAGATCTACAAGCTCGGTGTGATCCCGATCCCGACCAACCGGCCGATGGTCCGCAAGGACGGCGCCGACGTGGTCTACAAGACCGAGCAGGCCAAGTTCGAGGCCGTCGTCGAGGACATCGTCGAGCGTCACGAGAACGGCCAGCCGGTCCTGGTGGGCACGACCTCCGTCGACAAGTCCGAGCGGCTCTCCAAGCTGCTCAAGCGGCGGGGCATTCCGCATGAGGTGCTCAACGCGAAATACCACGAGAAGGAAGGCGCCATCGTCGCGGAGGCGGGCCGCAAGGGCGGCGTCACCGTGGCGACGAACATGGCCGGCCGTGGCACCGACATCATGCTAGGCGGCAACCCCGAGTTCCGTGCCGACCTGGAGCTGCACCAGCGCGGGCTGTCCCCGCTGGAGACGCCCGAGGAGTACGAGGCCGCGTGGCCCGAGGCGCTGGAGAAGGCCCAGCAGGCGGTCAAGGGCGAGCACGAGGACGTCGCCGAGGCGGGCGGTCTCTACGTGCTGGCGACCGAGCGGCACGAGTCGCGGCGCATCGACAACCAGCTGCGCGGCCGGTCCGGACGGCAGGGCGACCCGGGTGAGTCCCGGTTCTACCTCTCGCTCGAGGACGACCTGATGCGGCTGTTCAACTCGGCCAGGGTCGAGGCGATCATGACTCGCCTCAACATCCCCGATGACGTGCCGATCGAGTCGAAGATCGTCTCAAACGCCATCCGCTCGGCCCAGCACCAGGTGGAGCAGCAGAACTTCGAGATCCGCAAGAACGTCCTGAAGTACGACGAGGTCCTCAACCGGCAGCGTCAGGTCATCTACGCCGAGCGCCGCAAGGTGCTCGAGGGCGAGGACCTGCACGACCAGATCCGGCGCATGATCGACGAAGTGGTCAGCGGCTATGTCGCCGGTGCCACCAGCGAGGGCTTCGCCGAGGAGTGGGACCTCGACAAGCGGTGGAAGGCCTTCAAGCAGCTCGATCCGATCTCGCTCACGGTCGACGACATCGTCGAGGAGGCCGGCGGCGAGATCGCGAACGTCGACGCCAAACTGCTCACCGACAAGCTCCGTGAAGACGCCCTGGCGGCCTACGACAGGCGTGAGGAGGAGCTCGGCGACGAGGTCATGCGTGAGCTGGAGCGCCGGGTCGTCCTGTCCGTGCTGGACAAGAAGTGGCGCGAGCACCTCTACGAGATGGACTACCTCCAGGAGGGCATCGGGCTGCGCGCGATGGCGCAGCGCGACCCGCTGGTTGAATACCAGCGCGAGGGCTTCGACATGTTCAACACCATGCTCGAGGCCATCAAGGAGGAGTCGGTCGGCTACCTCTACCACCTCGAGGTCGAGGTGGAGGAGCAGCCGGAGGTGCCCACGGTGGGCGCCACGCCGGTCTCGGTCGTGGCTTCCGACGCTGGGGCCGCCACCGCCGACGAGGACGCCGAGCACCCGTCCATCCACGCCAGGGGGCTGGAGCAGCCGAAGCGGCCCGGCAAGCTCGACTACTCCGGGCCCAGCGAGGACGGCGGCGTCGAGCACACCGAGTCCGTGGCCGACGACGAGTTCGCGGGCGTGAGCCGCAACGACCCCTGCCCCTGTGGTTCGGGCAAGAAGTT
>JAWWPC010000012.1:0-4007 GCA_033851055.1 Kribbellaceae bacterium
ACCTGTTCTGGTTCTTCGGCCACCCCGAGGTCTACATCATCGCGCTGCCGTTCTTCGGCATCGTGACGGAGATCCTGCCGGTCTTCAGCCGTAAACCGATCTTCGGGTACGTCGGACTGGTCGCGGCCACCCTCGGCATCGGCCTCCTGTCGGTGGCGGTCTGGGCGCACCACATGTTCGTCACCGGCGCGGTGAACCTGCCGTTCTTCTCGTTCATGACGTTCCTGATCGCGGTGCCCACCGGTGTGAAGTTCTTCAACTGGATCGGCACGATGTGGGGCGGCTCATTGTCCTTTGACACCCCGATGCTGTGGTCGGTCGGGTTCCTCGCGACCTTCCTGTTCGGCGGCCTCACCGGGGTCATCCTGGCCTCGCCGCCGCTGGACTACCAGGTGTCCGACACGTACTTCGTGGTGGCGCACTTCCACTACGTAGTGTTCGGCACGGTGGTGTTCGCGATGTTCGCGGGCTTCTACTTCTGGTGGCCCAAGTTCACCGGTCGGATGCTGGACGAGAAGCTCGGCAAGCTGCACTTCTGGCTGCTGTTCATCGGCTTCCACACCACATTCCTGGTACAGCACTGGCTGGGCGTCGAGGGCATGCCGCGCCGCTACGCGACGTACGCGGCCAACGACGGCTTCACCACGCTGAACCAGGTGTCCAGCGTCGGTGCCTTCATCCTCGGCCTCTCGATGCTGCCGTTCTTCTACAACGTGTACAAGTCGCGGAAGGCGCCGCTGGTCGGGGTCGACGATCCGTGGGGCTGGGGCCGGTCGCTGGAGTGGGCGACCAGTTCGCCGCCGCCGCGGCACAACTTCCTGCAGTTGCCGCGGATCCGGTCCGAGAGCCCGGCGTTCGACCTGCACCACCCGGAACTGGCGATGTCGGAGTACCCGGCGAACGGGACCGGGCAGGACAACCTATTGGATGCCGGCGAGGACCAAGGCCGCGCCGGTCATCTGAAAGAGCTCTCGCAGGGCGGCACCGGTACCGATGTGGATGGGGAGGGTAAGGCATGAAGGTCGAGGCATGGGTCTTCGGCATCCTGACGGCGTTCGTCGTGATCGTGGCGCCGGTTTACTGGTTCATGTCGAACGACCCGACCGGCACTACCGCTCTGGTGATGACGTTCTTCCTGGCGTTGCTGGTGACGTTCTACCTGGGTGTCACGAGCAAGCGGATGGACCCCCGGCCGGAGGACCGCAAGGAAGCGGAGATCGTCGAAGGAGCCGGTGAACTCGGCTTCTTTCCGCCCTACTCCTGGTGGCCGCTGTGGTGCGGGCTGACCCTGGCGGTGATCGTGCTCGGTGTCGTCTTCGGGTGGTGGCTGTTCATCATCGGTAGCGGGATCGGCATCATCACACTGTCCGGGTTCGTCTTCGAGTACTACCGCGGGGACCACGCGCACTGATTTTCGTGCAGACCGTGTTCGGACGGCGGGCCGTGGGGGCCCTGCCGTTCGGCGGACGGATTGGTCCAGAACGGGTCACGCGCAGGCTTTGTGCGTGGCTGTGGTTTGCCGGGCATGTACCCTTTCCCGGCGGCACATCGCATCGCAGGGGAGTTCAAGCGTGTTCAGTAGTTCAGTGAGGAAGCGCAGCCTGGTGGTGGCCGGGTTTTGTGCGGTGTTGCTGCTCAGCAGCGCATGTAACAATTCGCAGGCGGATTCGACGTCCTCCGGTACGACGCAGAGCACCAGCAAGCCAGGCGCATCCGGTAGTCCGGGTGCCACCACCTCCTCTAACGACCCAGGAGCGGCCAATGTCACGGTCACTCCGGCAAAAGGTGCTTCGTCGGTCCGGCCGGACCAGCCGGTCACTGTCGCCACCACCTCGGGTGTCCTGCAAAACGTGACGCTGAGGGACAGCAACGGTGGCAAGGTTGCCGGCACCTTCAACACCGGGAAGTCCCAGTGGACCTCGGCGCCGCAGCTCAAGCCCGGCGCCAGCTACACCCTGAACGGCACCGCACAGGGCGCCAACGGCAAGAGCGTGCCGATCAGCTCGACCTTCCGCACTCTGTCCGGAAGCAGCCGCCTCAAGTCCTCCGTAGCACCGCTGAACGGTGAGACCGTCGGCGTTGGCATGCCGATCCAGATCTACTGGAACCAGGCGGTGAAGGATCAGGCGGCCGTGGAGAAGCGGCTCTCGGTGACAACCTCGGTCCCGGTCGAGGGCACCTGGCACTGGGTGAACAGCAAGCAGGTGAACTACCGGCCGAAGGTGTACTGGCCGGCCGGCACCAAGGTCGCCGTGAACATCGCCACCCAGGGCGTCAACGCCGGTGGCAACGTCTGGGGGAACACCAGCCGCACCGTCCACTTCACCATCAGCAAGTCGGTGCTGACCAACATCGACGTGACGAAGCACCAGATGGTGGTCCGGGTCGGTAGCCAGGCGCCGCGGATCATCCCGGTCACTGCGGGCAAGGACGGCTTCACCACCCGCAGCGGCATCAAGGTCATCATGGAGAAGTTCCGGACCAAGCGGATGGACGCCGCGACGATCGGCATCAAGCCGGGCGACCCGAACTACTACAACATCAGCGACGTCCAGTACGCCCAGCGCGTGACGAACTCCGGCGAGTTCATCCACGGTGCGCCGTGGTCCGCCGGTAGCCAGGGCAGCGCGAACGTCAGCCACGGCTGCGTCGGCATGAGCCTCAAGGACGCTGCCTGGTACTACTCGATCACCGAGCGGGGCGACCCCGTTGTGGTGACCGGTACAAGCCGCACGATGGAGACCGGCAACGGCTGGACCGACTGGAACGAGAGCTGGGCCAAGTACAAGGCCGGCTCCGCCCTCAGCTAAGCGCCGCGGCAGGCCGCGGGGTTTGGACGATGCGTCTGGCCGGGAAGTCGGCTGCCGCAAGGGCGGATAGGTGGACCCAGGCTGACTCGAGCGGGACTCCCTGGGTCTCCTAGCGCAGGAGCGGCTCATACCGGGCCACAGTGGGCCTCAGCAGCATCGGCAGCGCCCGAGTTAAGCAGCGGGTGCTGAGAGCGGTGAAACAGCTTGTGGGGACGATGAGCGCACGTGTGTGGCTCCTTCGACTCTGCCGTGGGTGCTTGAGCGCGCCTGAATGTGAGTTCGCCGTTGCCCGTCTAGGTTTCTGAGCTGTTGAGGAACGGCCGGTTCGTCGATGTCCACGCCGACCTGACCACGGTGTCCATCTCGTGCGCCGGCGCGCTGGTCGGGTTCCATCAGCGGTGCTGGTCGACTCATCAGTCCATCACCGACTCTGCCCACCTGGCGACCGCGGCCGGGCTGCGAACGGCGTTCAAGGCCCGCAGCAGTGCGATGCGCGGCCCGACGCCTCGGCCCGCGACCGCGGTCGGAGCAGTCGTGGCGGTGCGAGCGTTGAGCGACTACGACGACCTCTTCGGCCTGACACCACCACCAACCGCGGCCGCTGCTGTGGTGCGTACGGACCTGGACGTCGTCCGATGAGCACGGGCGGGGGAACCGACGTCGTCAGCGAGGTCGCATTCTTGGCCCGTGAGCTCAAGACACCGGTGATCAACGAGACCTTCGCGGCTCTGGGCGACCAGGCCCGCACCGAGGGCTGGTCCCGTGAGGAGTACCGGCTACCTGCCTTTCGACACCACGGCCGCCTCGTTGTTCTTCCAGCTCATCGCGTCCAGATACGAGACCGGTTCAGTGATCGTGACCTCGAATCTCGCCTTTCTCGAGCTGGGGCCAGACCCTCGGCGATGACGTCGTAGCCGCGGCCACCATCGACCGCCTCGTCCATCACGCCCAGGTCATCTCCCTGGACGGCGAGTCCTACCGAACCCGCGCACACCGCACCGGACCACCACCAACCACACACATCAAAACCACCTGAACCACCAAACCCGATCGAGAGGGGTCAACTTTCGATCGGCAAAGGGGGGTCAGATTTCAGCCGGCGTTGACAGGTCCTCCCCGGGCTGGAGATGACCCAGGAGAAGACAGCCGGAAATCTGTATCGGCGATCATCTATATATCGGTCATCCCCGATACAGA
>JAWWPC010000027.1:0-5189 GCA_033851055.1 Kribbellaceae bacterium
TTCGGGTTCGTGGTGGTGGTGAACCGTTCGGGGTTCGCGGTCCGGGCTGTGGCCAGGGCGTGGTGGCGGCGTTGGTCGGTGGCCGCGGCGAGGCCGTAGTGGACGTCGGCGGGGGTGTGCAGCCCGATGCCGGTGTGGTGGTGCTCGTGGTTGTAGAACTGGGTGAACTCGTCGATGAAGGTCCTGGCGTGTTGCAGGGATCCGAATCGCTCGGGGAAGATCGGCGCGTACTTCAGGGTCTTGAACCAGGCCTCGGAGAAGGGGTTGTCGTTGGACACCCGGGGGCGTGAATGGGACCGGGTGACACCGAGATCGGCGAGCAGCGCCGCGACGGTCTTCGAGGTCATCGAGGTGCCCCGGTCGGCGTGCACGACCTGCGGGATCCCGTGGATCGTGAAGACCTCGCGCATCATTTCTTCTGCCAGGACAGCGGTTTCGGTGACATGGACGTGCGCGCCGACGATGTAGCGGGAGTAGATGTCGATCATCACGTAGGCGTCGTAGTAGACGCCCTTGACCGGGCCGGGCAGCTTGGTGATATCCCAGGTGAAGACTTGTCCCGGACCGGTCGCGATCAGCTCGGGACGGGCCCTGGCCGGATGGCGGGCCAGGCGCCGGCGGTCCCTCACCTGCGCGTTCGCGGCCAGGATCCGGTACATCGTGGACACCGAGCACAGGTACTGGCCACGCTGAAGCAGCCCGGCATACACCTGCAGCGGGGTCCGGTCGACGAACTGAGGCGAGTTCAGCACGGCCAGGACCCGGGCCTGCTCGACGATGGTGAGCCGGTTGGCCGGCACTTTCGGGGCCGCTACCAGCCCCACCGGCGGCCTGGGGCGGCCGGCGGTCGCACGAGACACACCCGTCAGCACCGCCGCGTCGCGGGTCGTGATGCCCGCTGCGGTCAGCTCCCGAAACGCTGCCATCAGTGCCGCTTGGGCGGCTGCTTGTCCGGCGCGCTCTCGGAGATCTCCCCCAAGAGCGCGTGTGCTTTTCCCATGATCTGCAACGCCACCTCGGTCCGCGCCAACCGCTGCTCAGCCTTGGACAGCTGGGCCCGCAACCGAGCGATCTCGGCCTGCTCAGCACTCAGACGCCCGATCTTCGCGCCGGGCTCGCGCCCTTCCAGCGCGCCACCATCACGCAGCTTGCGCCACTCGGTGATCTGCGAGGAGTACAGGCCCTCGCGCCGCAGATACCCACCGCCCAGGCCGTCTTGGCAGGCCGCCTCATACGCCGCCAGATGCCGAAGCTTCTCGGGCGGGGTGAACGTCCGTCGAGGTCTCGGACCACCAGCTCTCGGACCCGATTTACTCATCACACCATCATCGACTACCGGTGAAAGAACCGAACCAGCCATATTTCTCGATCATCCTGACTCTCGCCCTGCAGAAGCGGACTTGCTACGAGCCGCTGGCCTCAACTCACCCTGACACGCAGGGGTACGACGTCATCCTCATGGGCGCCACGTCGACGACCTGGGCGTACAAGCGCGATGCCCGCATCAGCCTCCCGCTACAGGAGATCCTTTGGGCACGTGAAGGCATCCCCTACCTCCGTCCCGAAGTCCAACTACTTCACAAGGCTCCGGGACTCAGGCAAAAGGATCAGGCTGACTTCGATGCCTGCGTGCGCCTCCTCGAACCCAAACGCCAGGCCTGGCTCCGGACCGCTCTGAGCGTCGCTCACCCAGGCCACCCGTGGCTCTCTCATCTCTAGGCAGCCGCGAATGCCATTAGATGAGTGAGCACACAGCGGCAAATGAGTGCGTCGGGTAGCCGGGTACCCCGCAGCGGCGTTCGGGTGTTAGATCGTGCCGTGGCACGACCTACGCGGCGATTGATCCGCCGGATTGGCGAAGACTTCGCGCTGGAAGATGCTGCTGCCGTTCTTGACCAGTTGCGAGAGGTGCCCGAGTGCCTCCCCCTCGGCGAGTTGCAGGATCCAGAGCGCATACAAGCGAGCCTGGTGCTCCCGGCAGCTGGCGACCTTGGGACGTTCCTCTCTCAACTGGAACTGGCGCGAGAAGACTGGCGCGATGCCTTAGTTGTCGCGGGCCTCGGTGGCAGCGACTGGCCCGCCAAACTCAATGAAGCGCTTGGCCGACCGCGCATCAGCCCGCGCCTTTGGACCTACCCGTTCCACGCCCAGTCATGGGACGAGATTCAGGACGAGTACACCGCTCTGGCAAGTCGCGACACGTCGCTAGCGCCCTGGGCAGCGATCGCCAACAGCGTCGGCGCATCCCCTGCAAAGGGGCAGTTAGCCGGTCGGATCACGACGCATGTCCATGATCTGGAGGTGACCACCGCTCCGGTCGGCGAACCACCTGTCGAAGTGGTTGTCGTACGAAGCCCCCACTCCCTGCACGACCGTTCGCCGAAGGGAAAGGTGGTCATCGAGCACCTGTCGACCACCGGGCGCGACGACAAGAGCGAGCGTTCTGTCGAGGATGCCGTTCCGCTCTTTTGGCGCTTCA
Source organism: Kribbellaceae bacterium (assembly GCA_033851055.1). Lineage (GTDB taxonomy): Bacteria > Actinomycetota > Actinomycetes > Propionibacteriales > Kribbellaceae > Kribbella. The sequence continues at coordinate 2,480 of JAWWPC010000027.1, forward strand.
TCCTTGAGAAGTTCGGCGTGAGCGGGCGGGGCTGAGCCGTCCGACCATCGGCATGTCCGGACGCTGGAGGTCAGATGGACTCTAGGTCTCGCTCGATGGCGGCGAGTTCCTGCTCGCTGCCTTGGACCTTCGGGCCGTTGAACCAGTGCCGGGCCGAGACGAGCCACCAGATCCCTGCGAAGCCGAGCACGACGAGGACTGCGATCGGCGTGTAGTTGAAGGTGCTCGGCCCGACCGGGCTGACCTGCGGGAGCATGAACAGCACGGTGATGAAGGCTACCCAGACGATGGCGATCACGCCGATCGGCTTGCTCCACCGGCCGAGGGTCCACGGGCCGGGCTGGAACCGGTCGCCCTGCAGCAGCCGGAGCAGGGTCGGCAGGACGTAGGCGATGTAGAGCCCGATCACCGCGATCGACGTCACTGCGGCGTACGCGGTCGCATTCCACAGGTAGGGCAGGCCGAGGAGGAAGGCGCCCGCCGCGGCCAGCCAGATCGCATTGGTAGGCGTCCGGGTGCGCGGGTTGATCTTGTGCCAGAACTTCGAGCCGGGCAGCGCGCCGTCGCGGGAGAAGGCGTAGATCATCCGGGAGTTCGCGGTCACCGAGGACATGCCGCAGAAGAGCTGGGCACCGATGACTACGAGCAGCAAAACCTTGCCCAGTGCCGAACCGACCGAGTCGATGAAGATCTGCGCCGGCGGTACGCCGATGGAGCTCTTCAGCGCGCCGTCGTAGCTCTGGATGGCGAACGTTAGGCCGATCAGCAGCACCCAGCCGGCAGCCAGCGACACCAGGATCGACATCACGATTCCCCGTGGGCCGGACCGGGCCGCGTCGTGAGTCTCCTCGGTCATGTGCGCGGACGCGTCGAACCCGGTGAAGGTGTACTGCGCGAGCAGCAGCCCGAGCATGCCGACGTAGAAGCTCGAGTGCCAGCCGGTGTTGTTGACGAAGTGCCCGAACACGAACCCGGCCGACTGATGGTGATCCGGCACGATCGCCAACGCGCCGACGATGAAGAGGACGCCGACGATGTGCCACCAGACACTGATGTCGTTGAGCTTGGCCACCAGGCTGACCCCCAACGAGTTCAGCAGGGCGTGTACCAGCAGGATCAGGCCGAACAGCAGAATCGTGTGACCGGGCGTCGCGGAGAAGCCGAACTGCAGGTCCAGGAAGGCGTTCAGGAAGAACGCTGCGCCGAAGTCGATCCCGGCGGTCACCGCCACCTGGCCGAGGAAGTTGAACCAGCCGGTGAACCACGACCAGGCCGCGCCGTTGGACGGCGCCAGCTTGGCCGACCAGTAGTAAAGGCCGCCAGCGGTCGGGAAGCTCGAACACACCTCGGCCATCGCCAGACCGACGAACAACGTCATCAGGCCGACGAACGGCCAGCCCCAGACGATCATCACCGGGCCGCCGGTGTTCATCCCGAAGCCGTAAAGGGTCAGGCAGCCGGACAGAATCGAGATGATCGTGAACGAGACCGCGAAGTTCGAGAAACCCGACATCGTGCGGGACAACTCCTGCGCGTAGCCCAACTGGTGCAGGCGCAACTCGTCGTCACTCGGCGAGTGGGCGGCGGCATCCGCCTGCTCGATGTGTTCTTCGTTCCTCACGACGGCCTCCTCGGAGACGCTGGGCGGGGTGACGGCGCAATCGAAAACAATGGTCTCCAGGCAGACCTTTGAGCTCAATTGAGGCATGCGTCACAACGCCTGTCAAGGCAAACCGGCAAACGCCGGGACCTCTCAGTTCAGACCAGTGTTCAGGTGAGGAAGCCGCGCAGCAGGGCCGCCGTACCGGACAGATGTTCCTGCATCTTCAGCCGCGCAGCAGCGGGATCGCTTGCCAGGATGGCATCGACGATCGCCTGGTGTTGCTGGTTGGAGTGCTCGATGTTGCGCTCCAGCAGCGGGATGGCGTCGAGCAACTCGTTCAGCCGCATCCGCACGTCGGCCGTCGCGGACGTCAGCGACGGCGAGCCGCTGACCTCGGCGATCGCGAGATGCAGCCTGGAGTCCATCCGCCGGTAGTCGCCGAGCCGCGCCGCCGAGGTCTCCGCCAGACAGCGCCGCAGATGCTCACAGTCGGCCGCACCCAGGTCCCGGGACGCAGCCGCCTCGGCAGCACCCGTCTCCAGCGCCGCACGGAGTACCAAGGCGTCGTCCAGGCCGCTCCCCAGCTCACGAGCCAGGCGCTTCGCCGTGGTCCGGCGGGCCTTGGGCAACCGCTCGTTCACGAAGGTGCCGCCGTACCGGCCACGGCGGGACTGGACGTACCCGGCCTCGGTCAGGGCACGGATCGCCTCGCGCAAGGTGACCCGGCTGATGTTGAGGCGGGCCGCCAGATCGCGCTCGGACGGAAGCCGGTCCCCGGGCGTGACCACACCCAGTTTGATTGCCTGCAGCAACCGCTCGACAGTCTCCTCGAACGGGTTGCCCGCACGAACGGGCCGAAACACCGCCTCGTCCGCCCGCGCCACCACGTCGGGCTGCTCGACGACCGATTCGCGCACCGACTACCGCCCCCTCTAGGTCCTGAGCCTAATCCCCGTCGCGGGGAACCAGCATCACGCGACACTAGTGTCCCGAACCCGAAATCCGTCGCATAAGTCCGGCGCCCAGGCGGGCACCTCGCGGCGTTGGAGAAGAAGCCACGATGAACCCCGCATCGAGGCTCCTTCTCCGCCTTGCGATGCACCCACC
>JAWWPC010000349.1:0-3532 GCA_033851055.1 Kribbellaceae bacterium
TTGGCGTCCCCGAGGACGACGTGACCGAAGCCGGTGATCATCAGCACCACGAACGCCATGCCCGCGATGCCGGCCAGCAGCCGCTGTCCCCGGATGGTCTCGACCAGCGAGTCCGTCGAGCTCACCCCGACCAGCATGAGCACGAACAGGAAGAGCATGAGCACGGCGCCGGTGTAGACGATCACCTGTACGAAGGCCAGGAACGGTGCGTCCAGCGCCGCGTAGGCCAGTGCCAGCGACAGCATCACCACCGCCAGCATGATCGCCGAATGCACGGCCTTGCGCATGAAGATCATGCCCACGGCGGCCGGCACCGACAGGATGGTGACCAACCAGAAGATCACTTTTTCTCAGCCTCCTTACGGACCGCCGCGTCCACGCTGGCCCGGCCGCCGTCCTCGGAGGGGATCTTCGGAGCCGCCGCGTCGTCGCTGAGACCGAGGCGGTAGTAGTCCTCCTCGGTCTCACCGAGCCGCATCGCGTGTGGTGGCGGCTCCATGCCCTCGCGCAACGGCGCGAGCAGCATGTCCTTGGTGTAGATCAGGCTCTCCCGGCTGTCGTCGGCGAGCTCATACTCATTGGTCATCGTGAGCGCCCGGGTCGGGCAGGCCTCGATGCAGAGCCCGCACAGAATGCAGCGCAGATAGTTGATCTGGTAGACGCGGCCGTAGCGCTCACCCGGCGAGAACCGCGCCTCCTCGGAGTTGTCGCCGCCCTCGACGTAGATCGCGTCCGCCGGGCAGGCCCAGGCGCACAGCTCACAGCCGATGCACTTCTCCAGCCCGTCCGGCCAGCGGTTGAGCTGGTGTCGGCCGTGGAAACGCGGCGCCGGCGGCAGCTTCTGCTCCGGGTACTGCACCGTCTCCGGCTTGGTCAGCATCTGGTGGAAGGCGACCCCGAAGCCCTTGACAGGGTTCAGGAAATCAGTGAAGCCCACTGCGGACCTCCTTGTGGGTCGTGTCGGGAGCCCCGGCCACGACCCCGTGGTAGTGGGGTGCGTCGAGTGGCGGTACGGGGAACCCGCCGGCGGCGTCCGGGCCCTCCGCCGCGGGGAGATCGGCTTCGATCTCCTGGCCCTTCTTGTTTCCGGCGACCGCGTCCCAGGCGAAGGAGAGCGCCAGCAGGACGACGATGGCCGCCCCGCCCCAGATCCAGATCTGCTGCTGGCTGGCTCCCTGCCTGCCGGCCGTCTTGATGGTGGCCACGAGCAGGATCCAGCCGAGCGAGATCGGCATCAGGACCTTCCAGCCCAGCTTCATCAGCTGGTCGTAACGCACCCGCGGCAGCGAGGCCCGCAGCCAGATGAAGAAGAAGATGAACAGCCAGATCTTGACCAGGAACCACAGGACCGGCCACCAGCCCTGGTTGGCGCCCGACCAGACCGTGGAGATCGGCGGCGGTGCCCGCCAGCCGCCGAGGAACAGGGTCGTCGCCAGCGCCGACAGGGTGGCCAGGTTGATGTACTCCGCCAGGAAGAACATCGCGAACTTCAGCGACGAGTACTCGGTGTGGAAACCACCGACGAGCTCGCCCTCGCCCTCGGGCAGGTCGAAGGGGATCCGGTTCGACTCGCCCATCATCGTCACGACATAGATCAGGAACGACGGGGCGAGCAGCACGGCGTACCAGATGTGCTGCTGGCCGGACACGATCTGCGAGGTCGACAACGAGCCGGCGAACATGAAGACCGCCACGAAGGACAGGCCCATCGCGATCTCGTAGGAGATCACCTGTGCGCTGGACCGAAGCCCGCCGAGCAGGGAGTACGGCGACATCGACGACCAGCCGGCCAGCACGATCCCGTAGACGCCCATCGAGGACATCGCCAGCACCAGCAGCACCGCGACCGGAAGGTCGGTGCCCTGGAGATGCGTCTGGTGACCGAAGATCGACACCGTCGGCCCGAACGGGATGATGATGAACGAGATGAAGGCGGGGACCGCCGACACCACCGGCGCCAGCCAGAAGACGGCCTTGTCGACCTGGCTGGGGACGATGTCCTCCTTGAGCGCCAGCTTGACGCCGTCCGCGAGGCCCTGCAGCAGGCCGAAGGGCCCGGCCCGGTTGGGTCCGATCCGCAGTTGCATCCGGCCGATGACCCGCCGCTCCACCCACATGGACAGCAGGACGGTCACGACCAGGAAGACGAAGATGACCAGGGCCTTGGCGAGGATCAGCCACCAGGGGTCGCAGCCGAACCCTGCCAGGCCGTCCGTGGTGCACTTCACGCGGCACCTCCAGAGGAGAGCTTCACGACTGCTCCGGCATCCACCCCGAGGTCGCGGTGGACCGCGCAGCCCAGGGAGTTGGCCGGTAGCCAGACCACCCGGTCGGGCATGTCCGGCACGATTTCGAACGGCAGCGTCACCGAGCCATGCTCGGTCGAGACCGTCACGGTCTCCGTCGCCACGATCTCCAGTGCGGTAGCTGCCGACAGCCGGGCGACCGGCGCCTTGGCCGTGCCGGCCAGGTGCGGCTCGCCGTCCTGCAGCCGGCCCGCGTCCAGCAGCAGCCGCCAGGTGGCGAGCAGCGCCTCACCCTGCTCCGGATGCGGCCGCAGCCCGCCGGACACGCTGGGCGGCTCCGGCCGGGTGCCCCTGTAGCCGCCCAGCTCGGTGAGCTCGGCGCGGGCCACGTCGGGGCCGGGCAGGCCCAGGTGCACGTCCATCTCGGCGGCGAGCGCGTCCAGCACCCGCAGGTCCGACATGGTGCCCGGGGTCTTCAGCGCGATTTCGAAGGGACGGCCACGGCCCTCCCAGTTGACGAACGTGCCGGCCTTCTGGTCGACGGTCGCGACCGGGAAGACCACGTCGGCCCGGTCGGTGACCGCGCTGACCCGCTGCTCCAAGCTCACCACGAACGGGGTGCCCTCGATCGCGGCCAGCGCCGCCGCGGGGTCGGGCAGGTCGTACGGGTCGACGCCGCCGATGACGAGCGCCCCCAGCGCACCGGTCGCCGCGGCGGCCAGGATCTGGGCGGTGTCCCGGCCCGGCTGAGCCGGCAGATCGCTCACGTTCCACACCCGGGCGACCTCGGCCCGTGCGGCCGGGTCGGTGACCGGGCGGCCGATCGGCAGCAGGCCCGGCAGGGCGCCGGCCTCGATGGCCCCGCGCTCGCCCGCGCGCCTGGGCACCCAGGAGAGCCGGGCACCCGTGACTTGGGCCAGGCGTACGGCGCTGGACAGCGCGCCGGGGCTGGCGGCCAGCCGCTCACCGACGAGGATGACGGATCCGGGCTGCTTGAGCGCCTCGGCGGCGTCCGACGGCTCGGTCACCAGCGACCCGAGCGCCTCGGCCTCGGCGCCCGGAAGCGCCGGCAGAAGCGTGCCGCTCATCTTCTCCAGGCCCCGGGTGGCGTACGGGGCGACCCCGTACACCTTGAGGCCGTGCTGCCGGACGGCCTTGCGGAGCCGCAGGAAGACGATCGGCGACTCCTCCTCCGGCTCGAGGCCGACCAGCAGCGCCGCCGGGGCGGACTCCAGGTCGGCGTAGCTCAGGCCGGTGCCGTCGATGTCGACGCCGCGGCCGGCCAC
>JAWWPC010000201.1:0-4783 GCA_033851055.1 Kribbellaceae bacterium
GGAGTAGCTTCGTGACTCCGGCCAGCCGGGCTCGGCGACCGGCTCGGTGTGGGCGTCCAGTTTCTCGTCGGTAAGGTCGTCGATCACCTGGCGCACTGTGGCCATCCGGTCCTTCCGCAGGGCCAGCACATCATCCAGGGACGGACGTACGTCGCGGTTGCGCGGCACGCCCGGCGAGTCGCGCATCTCGTCGAACGGCAGATCGAGGGCGTCCCAGGGTTTCGGATCCCCCAGGATGACTCGTCTGACCCAGGCGTCGGTGGCGAAAACGAGGTGGCGCAGTGTCTCGATGAATGACCACTCCCCGGCGACCCGCTCGTGCAGCAGTTCCGGCCGCAATCCCCCGGCCCGCGCGACCGTCCCGTCCCAGAAGCGCTCGACGAGGTCCCAGGCCTCACGGAATCCCGCGGCATCGGTCGGGCGCATCTTGACCCGGTCCGGGAATCGACGGTCGAGTTCGGCCTCCACCAGCGGCACGACATCCACTCCGTTGATCGTCAGGTTGTCGATCTCACCGTCGATCGTCACGTTGACAAGTTCCATACCGCGCATGACGGCGCCGCTGAGGTTGACCCGCTCGAAACGGGCGCCGCTCAGGTCGACGTCGCAGAACCGGGCCTCGTTCATGTCAACACGCTCGAACTCCGTGCCGGACTTGTCCGTCAACGTTTATCGCCCTCTCGTTCGAAGTCGATCCGCATGACCACCCTCCGGATGGTGGGGTGGCTGACCTCTTTGAACCCGGCGTCCTCGAACACCTGGCGGGCCCCGACGTGCACCTCGCCCCAGGTGATCTCCTTGCCCGGCTGGGTGATCATCGGGTAGGCCTCGAGCGCCCGGGCGCCGCGCTCGCGGGCGAAGTCGATCGTGGCCCGGGCGAGGGGATAGGTGAGGCCGCGGCCCCGGTAGCCGTTCCGGACCACAAAGCAGGTCACCGCCCAGATGCCGTCGTCGCCCTTGTCCTCGTCCCGGCCGCTCCACGGGACGCGGGAGGTGCGCAGCTTGGGGTACGCAGTACGTGGCTCGACTGCGACCCAGCCCGCCGGGTCGTCGTCGACGTACGCCACCAGCCCGCTGGTAGCCGCGGCGTTGGGCTTGTCGCAGGCGGTCTGCGCACGGAGCATCGCGGTCCGCTCCTCCTGCGTGGAGTCGCGCCAGATCCAGCCGAGGACCTTGAACCTCTGGCACTGGCACCGGCCCGGGTCGCTGGTGCCGAAGATCGCGGCGAGGTCCTCCCACGACGCTTCGTTGGCGGGGACGATGGTCAGCTGCTCAGCGGGGATCGGTGCCTCCATGGGCGTCATCATGTCTGCGGCGGGTCCTCTCCCACCAGACCGTCGACGGCCTCGCGGAGGAGGTCCGCGTGGCCGACCTGGCGGGCGTACTCGTCGTGCAGATCGACCAGCATCCGCCGGAGGTTGGTCGATGCGAATTGCGCACGAGAGCGGTCCAGCGCAAAGAGCAGCATGTCGATCTCGCTGCCCGTCATTGATGGCTCGTGAATCGTGGTGCCCGGAATGGTGCCCTCGGTCATGCTCCGCACGCTAGCCTCTATTCCGGACGTTCTGCTTCCGGTTGCTGAGGAAATGCCAGGCTCGCATTGCTCCGATGATGTCGTCGTCGTGCTCTCGCTACAGGTCGACTATCTCTAGCTGCGTCTCGACATCGGCTCCCGTCACCAGGTGTTCGGCGGTGCGCACGGCCTTCTTCATGGGCAATAGGTAGGTCCCGGTCTTGCGGTCCGGAAAGATCGATGTTCGCCATGTGGTGCTCCCCACGGTAACGGCGACGCGCACCGAGCCGAAGCCACGTCGGATGCCGGCGGTGAGGTCGGTGATGTCGTCGCTGATCTCGGCCGGGACCGAGACAAAGTGCCATCCATCCGCGCCCGGGTACTGCCAAAGGAGCGCCGAGAAATCGAAGGTCCCGATGCGTGTCATGGAACCGAACGTAGAGCCTGCCGCCGACAGGACGGACGTAAGTTCGGGGGAACACGAGTCTGCGGATCCCCGGCGGCCCGGGGCGACCGCAGTTGGACATCGGAGGATGTAGATCCGTCGCAGAGCATTAAATCCTTCGTCGTTGGTTCAGGACGGCTGGGAGGGCGGGGTTGAGCGCAGTTGGTTGAAGGCTGCTGGTGGGGCGTCGTGGAGGCGGGTGCGGATCAGGGAAGCGCATTCTGCTGGAGTATGACGCTCCGAGTCGACCTCGAGGTCGTAGATGCCGTGTTGGTGCACGAGCGGGAACTGGACCGCGGCTCTGCCGACCGTCCGGTTCCCGCGCTCGCGTTCGCGTCGCTCGAGCTCGGGCAGGGAACACCGGATACCGACGAACAAGACGGGGAAGCCGTCGAAGATCGTCAGACAGTCGGCAAGACGCCAACGCTCTCCGAGCACATGATCCACGACCACATCGTTACCCGCCGACGCCATCCCGGCTACGGCCCGGTGGAAACCCAGGACAGTTCGCTGGAAGACCGGCAGGAACGTGTCATCGGTCCAGTCGCGCCGCGCGCGAATGTGATGGAACTGGTCGACACCCAGATGGAACCAAGTGCCATCCAGCATGGCAAGCAATTCCTTTGCGATGCTCGACTTCCCCGAACTCGACGTCCCGTTGAGCAAAATCAAGCGCCCGGGGCTCCTGTCACTCGCCTCGGGCGTCAGCTCATGGGTTGCGGTGATCGACACCGCCCCATCCTCCCTGACAGCGAAATGCGGGCGCACCTGGTCTGGACGACTGACACCATGGGCCGATGGAACTGGTGATCATCTTCGGGCCGCCGGCCGCCGGCAAGATGACGGTCGGGCAGTGAGCTCTGCAAGCTGACCAGCTTCAAGCCCTTCCACAACCACGCGCTGATCGAGCCGGTGCTGGACATCTTTCCCTTTGGCTCGCCACCGTTCGGGCGAGTGGTCGGCGAGTTCCGCCGACACATCATCGAGGAAGCCGCTGCCCGTGTTGCTGTGGCAGCGATAGCCGTTGGGGTTCTTTGGAGGTACTGCTGGTGGCCGGCGGCCCTATCCACTGGTCATTCGGTCGACCAGCTCACAACAGTTCGCGGGGTCGGTCGTCAGCCCGGCGTCCAGCGCCCACAGTGCATATTCGACGGTCCGAACGAGCAGCCAGTCGAAGGAAAGCTCCTGATCGAGTCCCGCGATGCTGCACAAGCGCTTGACTCGTTCGACCGAGTCGTCTGCGCCGCTGTAGCGTCGCCAGATCAAGGGAGCCAGGCCGTACTCCGGAGGACCGATCACTGGCTTGGGATCGACGCAAACCCAGTGGCCGTTCCAGTCGCGGATGACATTCGCGTAGTGCAGGTCATGGTTCACCAGTGTCGGTTGCTCCGCTTCCGGACGGGCGGTGATGCTCACCACGGCGGCCTCTGCCGCTTGGAGCATCGCAGCAGAGAAAGGGTGGCTCAGCGATGTGTTGCGACGCGGCCAGTTCTTGCACCACTGCTCGACATCAACGCGGGCATCGCTGATCCGGTTCGTCGCGAGACGGTCTGTCTTCGGTGCCACGGTCAGCATCTCGCTTGCTACCGCTACGGCCTGGTCGAGTGGCACGTCCTCGAGCGAAACACTCGGGTCAAGCCACTGAAGGAGAGCTGCACCCCGCTCCAGATCGTGTTGGACGAGACGGACCATCGCCCGGCCATCCCAGGCCAGCAGGGCGGCTGTCTCGAGCCTGAAGCTCTCCGATGGAACGGTCAGCTTCAGGGCGTACGACTGTGCTGCCTGCTGCACATGCCAGACCACCGAAAGGTAGCCATGCCTAGGAACAACGTCCACCAGCACCAGGTCCCAGTTCCGGCACACCGATTCCAGCAGATCTGGCAGACCGTCGATCCAGAGGCGACCGAGGCCACCGTGCTGGGTCTGCAGACCCACGCCAAACTCCGCTGGAACAGCTCTCGCGGCATCGCTGTAGATGCTCACCTTGAAACCCCTGGCTCTCTCGACGGCCGCACGGCCATCGGATCTTATCGACGCTCAAGTGTCGCCGAGGCCCGGCCGGACACGCCGGCCTGGCCTCGGGCGCAGGGTGCGGAGGGAGACGTCGAGCCGTTCCGCCAGTTCCGCTCCGGGCCGGTACCGGTGGGTCTGCAGCAGGGACAGGTGTCGGAGTGTGCGCGAACTCGTGTTCGCCATAGCGTCCAATCTGCTCGTAATAGAGGTCAGAGACGGGCCTCTATGCTTCTTAGGCTCAGTACATGACAACGAACGAGCAGAACGTGACCGGTGAACGCGCCGACATCCTCGACTTCCTCACCAAGCATCGCTACTTCCTGCGCCACACCGCGGAAGGCCTCTCCGACGAGCAGGCGAACACCCGCAGTACAGTCAGCGCGCTGACAGTCGGCGGCCTGATCAAACACGTCACCGAGGTCGAGCGGATGTGGGCCGACTTCGCCCAAGCGGGCGGCAGCAAGGACGCGCCTGAGGAGACCGAGTACACCCCGGAGCGAATCGCCCAGTGGGAGAACCAGTTCCGCCTCACCGAGGGCGAGACGCTGGCCGGCGTACTGGCCGAGTACGAGAAGGTCGCCGCCGCCACCGACGACCTGGTTCGCACCCTCGACCTCGACACCACCTACGAACTTCCGGCCGCCCCTTGGCAGCCACCGGGCGTCTTCTGGACGGTCCGCCGCGTCTTCCTCCACATCACCGCCGAAACCGCCCAACACGCCGGCCACGCCGACATCATCCGGGAGACAATCGACGGCCAGAAAAGCATGGGCTGACCGGACCTCGCCGGGATTCGGGCCTCCACAGCGGGG
>JAWWPC010000293.1:0-2894 GCA_033851055.1 Kribbellaceae bacterium
CGGATCCGCACCGCCGAGTGCGGCCCGGGACCCCAAGGCCCCTCCGACCTTGTCGCCAGCATCAGCCCCGAGCGGGCCGGGTCGGCGGTGTCGACCACCAACACACACCGCGCCGCCAGCTGCAAAACATCCGAAATGACCGCACTGAGAACCGACGCCCCAGCTCCCGGCGACCCGGACAACACCGGGATCACCTGACCGAACTCGCTCCAGTCGACCACGGTGGCGATGGTCGGTGGCAGCCCTTGACCTTGCACTGAGGCTGCGGCCTGGCCGACCGCAGCCGCGACTGCGATCCCCCGGCTTGGCCGCCCCGTCCCGACACCATCGCCAGGCGTCGCCAGATGTTCCTCATCTCCTGTGGTGGGGTTAAGGGCCCTGCTTATGACGCTGTCCACGGCGTCGGCGAGCATCCCCGCCTCGACTGCGGCCACGGCGTCCGCGGCTGGCAGCGCCAAGGATGATTCCCGCGCTGCGTGCGCCAGCCTGGCCTCGTGGGCATCGATGCCCACCACCTCGGCCGGAGACGTGGTGGTGGGATTGGTCACCACCAATTCAGACACCTGCGCCCCGGTCAACGCGGGCCCGCCGGGGGCCATGCGTTGGCAACAGTCAGGAAGGGTGGGGACGACTCCAGCGGCCGCGGTGCTCTGGTCAGGCGCGGTGCTCAGTGATACCTCCGGCGATGCCGCAGTCTCGGCCGTCGGCGGATCGCCGCCTGGCCTGTCTGCCGGGCGATCTGCGATCAATCGCGTCATCCGCTACCCCCTCGCGCGCCGCGCGTGCTCATCCTGTATTCATTCGTTGACAGTGTGTGGCGCAGATATAAGCAGAGGGCCTACCGTCTGTCAACATTCATATACGTTTGGTAGAAACGGGGGCCACTAGCGTTGACAGCGGCGGCGAGCGGCAGGAGGCGGGGCATGACTGGACCCGATCAGGGCAGACCATCCTTCGCGGGCAAGCTCGCCTACTTGATCGAGACGGTGCACCCACCGGACCGAGGTCCCTACAGCTACCGCGAGATTGCTGCGGGGATCGCCGACCATCCTGGTGCGATGACCGCGGCCCACATCAACCAGCTCGTCAGCGGCAAGCAGCCGCACCCGCGGATCCATTACGTCGAGGCGCTCGCCAGCTTCTTCGGGGTTCCCGTGACCTACTTCTTCGACGATGATGCCGCCGCGCGGATCACCGACCAGATCACCCAGCTCAGCGCCTGGCGCGACACCGAGGCCCGGCACATCGCTGAACGAGTCGTGGAGCTCAATCCACGCGACCGCAACACAGTCACCAACTTGATCGACAGCATGCGTGCCTACGACGAGCAGCCGCGCACGACCCGGCGCCGCCGCAAGTCCACCACCAGCGACGACGCATGACGCCATGCTCCCCGCAGGGCTTACCCGATCGACCAGAGCAGGAAAAGTGACCACCGCTGTGGACTGGCCCGGACTGCGGGCCCGCTGTCAGCAGCGGGTCGACGACCTCCTCCGCCACACCGGCCTCCCTTACCCCTGGGACATCAACCAGTTCCTTGACCGGCTCGAACGCCACCGCCGCCGCGACATCGATCTCTGCGCTATCGCGTGGAGCCCCGGCGACAGCTGCGGCGCTTGGCAGCAGCGTCCAGATCATGACGTGATCGCCTACGCCGAGAACACCAGTGGCTTCCACCAGGATCACATCATCCTGCACGAGGTCGGGCACCTGATCTCCCAGCACCGCGGCCGCTGTGTCCTGTCCCAAGAAGACGCGCAGCGCATCGCGCCCGACCTCGCGCCGGCTGCGCTCGCGCACCTACTCGACCCCAGCGGTGGCCAAGTCGAGGAGCATGAAGCGGAGACGATTGCGGCGCTGATCCATCAACGGGCCCGCGTGCGTACACAGCTCGCCATCGACGTCATGCCCCCAGCCGTAGCCCAGCGGCTCACACGCATTGAGCACATCTTCGGATGTGTGAGCCTGTCGATCTCATGAACAACTGGCTGGAGGCAACTGGCCTGATCAGCCTCTGGCTGGTGGCAATCTTGCGAGCACCGGCGGCGATTCAGCATCCCCGCCAGCGCGCGCTATGGCTGGGTGTCTGCCTCACCGCCGTCACCACAACGCTCTACCAAGAACCGGTCATCCAGGTGCTGGGGAGCCTGATCGGGGACGTCAACCTGATCGACTTGAGCAGGCATGTGTCCCACACCATCTCAGCTACGGTACTGCTCTACTTCGTGCTGGTCGCCACGGACCGCCAACGCCACACCTGGTTGCTCATGGCGATCGGCGCCGTCACGGTCGCCGTCACGATCTGGCTGAACCTGTCCGCACCGCCGCATGTCCGCAGCACGATCACTACCCCGGAACTACCGCTGATCTACTGGCTGTTCTGCTTTGGGTTTTACCTAGTGGTGGATGTCATCTCAGTTGCCGTCTGCTGGCGGTACGGTCATCAGGCCGGTCCGAGGATCCTGCGCTGGAGCCTGTGGATCTTCGGGCTGAGCAGGCTGTTCGGCTGCCTGCTGTGGATCCTGTTTTCCACCTACCTCATCACTCACATCGCTGTGCTGCTCAGTTCCATCCCCGCGCTGACTGGGATCGAGCTTCTCTTGCAAGCAACCAGCGTCCTGCTGCCTGGGATCGCCGCCGCACAACACAACCTCGCCCAGCGCCACATCCTGTGGACCCTGTGGCCACTCTGGCAGAGCCTGACCGGCGCGATTCCGAACATCAACCTGCCGGGCTCCGGATCGCGCCTTGGCACCCTAGTCGCCACCGTGGGTACCCTGAACTGGCGCGTGTACCGGCTCGTCATCTAAATCCGTGACGCTGGCCTCACCTTGCGCGCCTACGTCACCCCAGCAACGGTCGCCGCCGCCCAATGGTTCGTCACCGCCCGCCAG
>JAWWPC010000245.1:0-21924 GCA_033851055.1 Kribbellaceae bacterium
GGCCGGTCGGTGTTGTTCGTGCTGGTACTCGGCACGCTGATGGTGCCCGGCATGGTCACCTTCGTGCCGCTGTTCGTGCTCGTCACCAACGCCGGCCTGGCGAACACCTACCCCGGGCTGATCCTGCCGTTCCTCGTATCGCCGTTCGGCGTCTTCCTGATGCGGCAGTTCTTCGCGGGGCTGCCCGACGACCTGCTGGACGCCGGCCGGGTCGACGGCACCAGCGAGCTCGGCATCTTCGCCCGGATCATGCTCCCGTTGTGCCGCCCGGCCCTGGCCACGCTCGGGATCCTCACCTTCCTCGGCTCCTGGAACAACTTCCTCTGGCCGCTGGTGATCGCCCAGACCGAGGACAAGTACACCCTGCCGGTCGCGCTCGCCCTGTACTCGACCGGCCAGAACGCCCAGCACTTCGGCCTGTTGATGGCCGGCGCCGTGGTCGTCGTCGTACCGGTGCTGGTGATGTTCCTGGCCTTCCAGCGCCACGTCACCAAGGGCATCGCGATCACCGGACTCAAATAACCCGCATTGGAGATGCAGATGACCGCCATCATCAGCCGCCGCAACCTACTAACCGCCGGAGCCGTCACCGCATTGGCCGGTACGACGCTGGGCAACACCGCCTGGGCACAAGCCCCTCGAGCCAGCGCTGGTTCTGCTGATCCCGGCAAGCTGCTTCGTGGGGGGTGGCAGCCCGGGCAGCACGACGTCGCGACGGCGCGGAGGTGGGCGCGGGACACCTGGAAGAGCCTGGTCGCGATGACGGACGAGCACACAGGGTTGCCCGCGGACAACATCGGCGCCTCGGTCACAAGCCCGGTGCGCAGCAACTACACCTCGCCGACGAACATCGGCGGCTACCTGTGGAGCACAGTCGTCGCCCGTGAGCTCGGCATCATCTCGTCGGCCGAGTCACTGCGGCGGATCACCCAGACGCTCACCACGATGTCCCAGATCGACCATCACGATCCCAGCGGGATGTATTTCAACTGGTACGACGAGGCCACGGGCGCGGTCCGCACTACCGACCCGGACGGCACCAGGCCGATCACTCCGTTCGTGTCCAGCGTGGACAACGGCTGGTTCGCCGCCGCGCTGATGGTGGTGCGCAACGCCGAGCCGCGCGCTCGCCGGCTCGCGGATTCGCTGCTGGACAAGATGAACTTCGCCTACTACTACAACCCCGCGGCTCGTCCTGGCGTTGCAGCCGGATTGCTGCGCGGTGGCTTCTTCGAGACACCACCGCCGGACGAGGCGACCGACAAGGGCAACCACGCCGGCACCGGACCGGACGTGTACTACCGCAAGTTCCACTACGACACCTGCAACACCGAGCCCCGCATCGCGTCGTACATCGGGATCTCGAGGGGGCAGGTCCCGCCCGCGCACTTCTTCGCCACCCAGCGGGTGTTCCCGGATTCGTGCGACTGGTCCTGGCTGGAGCAGAAGGCCGTCGGCGTACATCGGACGTACCTCGGGATCGACGTGTTCGAGGGTGCGTTCTCGTATCGCGGGATGCGGATCGTGCCTTCGTGGGGTGGCGACATGTTCGAGGCGCTGATGCCGGATCTATTCGTGCCGGAGGCGACCTGGGCACCGCGCAGTTGGGGTACCAACCATCCGCTGACCGTCCGGGCGCACCTGGAGCACGGGATGGACGAGGCAGGGTACGGCTACTGGGGTTTCTCCCCCGCCAGCAACCCGCGCGGCGGCTACTCCGTCTATGGCGTCGACGCGATCGGGATGGACCCGGCCGGCTATCCGTCGGACCTGGAGGGCACCAACTACGACCGTGGCTTCGACGGCTGCCGCGAGGGCACCAACCCGACGCCCACATTCGGCGACGGTGTCGTCACCCCGCACGCGTCCTTCCTGGCCATGCAGTACGCGCCACGGCAGGCCATCGAGAACCTGTCCCGGATCGAGACCCGCCTGAAGGCCTATGGTGGCGGTGGTTTCTACGACTCCGTCGCGGTCCGGTCCGGCCTGATCGCCAAGCGCTACCTGTCGCTTGACCAGGCGATGGTGATGGGTGCCATCGGCAACATCTTCGCCGGCGACCTGATCCGCCGCAACTTCAGCCGCGGCGCCATCGAGCGCACCATCCGCCCCCTGATCGCCATGGAAGAGTTCGGCGCCGGCCTCGACTGACAACTCTTGCGTCCGAAGAACCTTGCGCTATAGCGCAGGGTTCTTCGGACGCAAGCTTGTGGAAACCCTCGGAAGGAAGAGGATGCAGAAAGACGCGAAGGCTGACTGGGATCAGCGGATCGCCGTTCGCAGCGACGAGTCGCGCGAGCTCGGCCTGCCCGATCTTGAGCCGCCGTCGGACGTGACGGCGGTCGGCGGGGTCGGGCAGGTGACGATCGACTGGTCTCCCGTGCCGGGCGCCGTCGGCTACTTGATCCTGCGAGGAACCGGCCAAGAGACCGGCGCGGACCTGCAGCCGGTCGACCATCACAGCGGCGACGTGCTGTCCGTGCCGTCCCCGCCGTACGTCGACACCACCTGCACCCCTGGTACGACGTACCGGTATGCGGTGGCGAGTGTTCCTGAGGTGACGGTGACGGGTCGGGCCAGCACGACCGTCGAGGCGACTCCCCTGGTCGCTGACGGCACAGTGCCGACCGTGCGCCTGACGGTGGACACTGTTGCTGAAGGCATCGAATTGCCCCGGCCGTGGGTGCCGATGGTCGGGAGCGAGCGGCTCAGCCAGTTGCTCTGCAAGGACCTCACCGGCGGCCGCGAGATCGGTGCCGAACTCGAGCGGGCGCTGCGCCGGATGCACGACGAGCTCGGTGTCCGGACGGTCCGGGCGCACGCGATCTTCCACGACGACACCCGCGTCTACACCGAGCTCGACGGCGAGCCGGTATACGACTTCTCGGTGGTCGACGAGATTTACGACCGGTTGCTCGACATCGGGCTGCGGCCGGTCGTCGAACTCGGCTTCATGCCGCGCGACCTGGCGCTCGACCCCTCGCTGACCGTCTTCGCATACGGCGCGATCATCTCGCCGCCGAAGGACTACTCCCGCTGGGCCTCGCTGATCCGGCGGCTGGTCGAGCACCTGGTCGACCGGTACGGCCTGGAGGAGGTGCTGACCTGGGACTTCGAGGTCTGGAACGAGGCCAACCTGGAGGTCTTCTGGTCCGGCACCAAGGCCGAATGGCTCCACCTGTACGACGTGACCGCTGCGGCCGTGAAGACGGTCGATCCACGCCTGGCCGTGGGTGGCCCGTCCTCGGCGGCAGCTGGCTGGGTGGACGATCTCCTGGCCCATGCGGCGGCATCCGGATCAGCCGTCGACTTCGTGTCCACTCACACCTACGGCAGCCCACCACTCGACGTACAGGCTTCGCTGGATCGGCACGGGTTCGGCGACGCGAGGATCCTGTGGACCGAATGGGGGGTCACACCGACGCACTTCAACCCGTTGAGCGACTCGGTTTTCTCCGGGATCTTCCTGCTGCGCGGGATGAGGTCCGCCGCCGGCCGGGTGGACGCGTTGGCGTACTGGGTCGCATCGGATCATTTCGAAGAGCTCGGCCGGCCGTCCCGGCTGCTGCACGGTGGGTTCGGGCTGCAGTCCGTCGGGGGTCTCGCCAAACCTCGGTTCCATGCACTTACGCTGCTGAGCCGGCTGGGTCCCGTCGAACTGCCGCTAACGCTCGAGGGCGATGGCGCCGGAAGCCTGGTGGAGGCCTGGGCCTCGCGTGACCGGGACCGCCTGGCCGTGCTGGTGTGGAACCTGACGCTGGACCAGACCAAGGCCGCGGGCTCGCCGGACCTGACTCGCACAGTGCGGCTGGAGCTGCCGGGGGTGGATCCGTCATGGCAGGCGACGGCGACCACTTTGGCCGTGGGCGTGGGAGACCTGACCGCAGCCGCGGCCGAGCTCGGCATCGGCGACTGGCCCGAGTCCGATCAGCAATGGCGCGAACTGGGCGTCCGGAGCGAGCTGGTCAGTAGTCCACTGGAATGGAACGGCTCAGCCCTCGACCTGACCCTGCCGATGCCGTCCGCGGTTCTGCTGGAATTCCATCCGGGCCGAGGCTGACCGCCTCCTGGATCCAGCGCTCGACGCCGGCGATGTGGACCGTCGCCCAGGGGCCGCGAGGTCCGGCTCACGGGGCAGCCGGTCCCCCGGGCGCAGTTCGCCCGCGACGATCATCTGCTTGATTTTGTCGATCGCCTCATCGGTGACGCGCATGGGCCCACTCCCGGAATACATCGGATGTGTTTGAGAGTAAGAGCATCCCGGCGACATCGTCGAGACTTGGTCACACATCCGAAGGCTGCGGCGGCCAGGTCTATTTTGCAGACTCAAATGGTGATCAAGCCACGCCACGAATACACGCCGAGGCGGATCTTTCTAGGGCACGAGATATTGACGACCGTCAGGAAAAGCGCATAGATCGGATGAATCGACTCGCTGGAGGTCAGGATGAACGGAACACAAGTGCGGTCCCGACGCTGGCTGATCGTCGCCGTGGCGGCGCTGATGGTGGGCGGCCTCTCCGCGTGCGGGGGCGGGAGCGGAGGCGACCAATCTGGGTCGGCGGACAAGGCGGACCTGACCTGGCAGTTCTGGGTCGGTGGCACCGAGGACCAGGCGGCCTGGCAGAAGGTCGCGGACCAGGCCCACACCGATCACCCCGGGATCACCGTCAAACTCCAGGGCGCCAGCTGGGAGAACTACTGGTCGAAGATCGGCACTCTGCTGGCCAGTGGCAAGGCGCCCTGCATCATCGGGATGCAGAGCCTGCGGCTGGCGTCGTACAGCAATGCGCTGCTGCCGCTCGACGACCTGATGGCGAAGTACAACATCTTGGCCGGGGAATTCGACAAGCCGATCATGGACGGCCTCAAGGCGGACGGGAAGCAGATCGCGATCCCCTATGACTCGGGGCCGATGGTGGTCTTCTACAACCGCGACCGGTTCAAGCAGGCCGGACTGGCCGAGCCGAAGCCGGGCTGGACCGTCGACGAATTCAAGGCAGCCGCCAAGAAGCTCACGACCGGTGGCCGGTTCGGGTTCGTGACGACGCCGGGCGACCTTTCGTCGCTGCCCTGGGTGCTGACCCTGACGGGAGCCCAGCCCCTTGCCGACGGCAAGCTCGCGCTCACCGCTCCCCCGTTCGTCCAGGGCTATCAGGGGTACGTCGACCTGGTGCGGAAGGACAAGATCGCCCCGCCGGTCCCAGCCGGCAGTACCGACTTCCAGACCACCCAGTTCACCGCAGGCAAAGCGGCGATGATGGTGGACGGACCGTGGTCGGTGATCAGCGTGAAGGGTCAGACCAAGTTCTCCCTCGGCATCGCCCCGATGCCGGCCGGGCCTGACGGGTCCAAGAGCTACACCGCGGGTTCCGGTTTCGGAATCTCCCGGTCCTGCAAGACCCCTGACGCCGCGTTCCAGGCCATCGTCTCGATGACCAACCAGAAGCCGCTGACCGCGCTGGCCGCGGCCGGGCGGGCCTACCCGTCCCGACCCACGGCGCACGAGGCCTGGTTCACCGCCGCGGACATCCACGGCGCGCGCGAGACTCTCGACTACGCCTCCGCGCACTCGGTGCCGCTGGTGACCTCCCGCAACTGGGTCCAGGCATCCGACCTGTTCAACCGGTTCGGCGTACAGGCGCTCAATGGCGAGCTGCCTGCGGACCAGGCGCTGAAGACGGTCCAGGACCAGGCGGGCGCCGGGTCCTGATGGCGACCGCGAACAGCACTACCGTCGTGCCGAAGGGTGCCGTCCCGGCGGCCCGCCGGCGGCATGGACGGCGGGGGGACAGCCGCTATGCGTGGATCTTCCTTGGGCCGAGCCTGGCGGGCCTCGCCCTGTTCACCCTTTTCCCGACCGCGATGGCGCTGGGGATCAGCCTGTTCGACTGGCCGGTCTTCGGGCAGCGCACCTTCCTCGGTGCCGACAATTACACGCACCTGCTGCACGACCCGATCTTCCGGCGCGTCATCCTCAACACCTCGCTGTTCGTCGTGCTGTACGTCCCGCTCAACGTCATCGTCTCGCTGGGACTGGCCGTCTGGCTCTCGCCCCGGATCAGGGGCCGGCAGGCCTTCCGGGTGCTGTTCTTCATCCCGGTGATGACGCCGATGGTGGCGAACGTGATGGTGTGGCGGCTGCTGTTCCAGCCCGGTGGTCTCCTCGACGCCGGCGCGGAGAGCCTGTTCGGCGTACACGCGCCGAACTTCCTCGGCTCCTCGAACTGGGCGATGCCGGCGATCGTGGCGATGTCGGTCTGGCAGGGCTTCGGCTACAACTTCCTGGTCTTCTCCGCGGCGCTGGACCAGGTGCCGCAGTCCCAGCTGGACTCCGCGGCCATCGACGGTGCCGGCCTGCTGCAGCGGTTCAGGTACGTCACCTGGCCGATGATCACGCCGTCGATCTTCTTCGCCACCACGATGACGCTGATCACCTCGTTCCAGGTCTTCGCGCAGCCGTTCATCCTCACCCAGGGCGGTCCGGGCGTGACCACCCAGACGCTGGTGATGTACGTCTACAACCAGGGCTGGCAGTTCCTGAACATGGGGCTCGCCTCGGCGGCGGGCTGGGTGCTCTTCGTGATCATCATGGGCATCACCGCCGTCCAGTTCTTCGGCCAGAAGCGGTGGGTGCACTATGACGTCTGAAGCCGTCACCGCCCATCGCAGGCGCAACGCCCTGCTGCGCAGCGGTGTCTCCCACACCCTGCTGATCATCGTGGCCGTGGTCTTCCTCGGCCCGCTCGTGTACGCCGTCGCGACCTCGCTCAAGCCCGCGGACGAGGTGTTCACCGCCACCCCGCACCTGTTCGGCTCCGAGCTGCGCTGGCAGAACTATGCGGACGCGTTCAGGTTCGCGCCGTTCGGCCGCTACTTCCTGAACAGCCTCTTCGTCGCGCTGGTCGGCACCCTGGTGGTCGTCACCGCCTCGAGCCTGTCGGCCTATGCGTTCGCGCGGTTGCGGTTCAGGGGCCGTGAGCAACTGTTCGTGCTCTTCCTCGGCACCCTGATGGTTCCGCAAGAGGTGCTGATCGTGCCGATGTACTGGCTGATGCAGTCCCTCGGCTGGGTCGACAGCTACTGGGCCCTGATCTTCCCGTGGGCGTTCACCGCGTTCGGCACCTTCCTGCTCCGGCAGTTCTTCCTCACCGTTCCGGCGGAACTGGAGGAGGCGGCGCGGGTCGACGGGTGCGGACCGTTCGGAGCCTTCCTGCGGATCATGCTGCCGCTGGCCCGGCCGGCGCTCGCCGTACTGACCGTCTTCACCTTCATCAGTTTCTGGGGCAGCTTCCTGTGGCCGCTTATCATCGTCAACAGTGTCGAGGACAAGGGCACGGTGCCGCTCGGGCTGGCCCAGTTCATCGGGCAGCAGGGCACCCAGTGGAACCTGATGATGGCCGCCTCCGTACTGGCCATGCTGCCGACCATTCTGCTCGTCGTCCTGCTGCAGAAGCACCTCGTCCGCGGCCTGCTCGTCACCGGTCTTGGCGGCCGGTGAAAGACCCTCAGAGAATCCAAGGAGTGTTGCCATGACCGACCCGGTGCCTTCCGACGTGCGCTTCCGTGACTGGCGGTTCGGGCTCTTCGTCCACTGGGGCCTGTACTCGCTGCCGGCGCGGCACGAATGGGTGAAGAACCGCGAGCGGCTCACCGACGAGGACTACCAGCCGTACTTCGACCACTTCGAGCCAGACCTGTACGACCCCCGGGCCTGGGCTCGCGCGGCCCGCGAGGCAGGCATGCGGTACGCCGTACTGACGACCAAGCACCACGAGGGTTTCTGTCTGTGGGACTCCGGCGTGTCCGACTACACCGTGGCGGGCACGCCGTGGGGCAAGGACCTGGTCGGGCCGTTCGTCGAGGCCTGCCGGGCGGAGGGTCTCGGGGTCGGCTTCTACCACTCGCTGATCGACTGGCATCACCCGGAATTCCCGATCGACTCCGTCCACCCGCAACGCGACGACCTCGAGGCGAGGGCGAAGGCGAAGGCGGTCGGGCGCGACATCGCGGTGTACGCCGACTACCTGCACGCGCAGGTCCGCGAGTTGCTCACCCGGTACGGTCCGATCGACATCATGTGGTTCGACTTCTCCTACCCCGGCCGCGAGTTCGAGGACGGTACGCCGGGCGGCAAGGGACGCGACGACTGGCGGTCCGAGGAACTGATGGCCATGGTGCGGGAGTTGCAGCCGGGCATCCTGATCAACGACCGACTCGACATCCCCGGGGACTTCGTCACCCCGGAGCAGTACCAGCCGAGCGGCCCGATGACGCGGGACGGCAAGCCGGTGCTCTGGGAGGCGTGCCAGACGCTCAACGGCAGTTGGGGTTACGACCGCGACAACCTGGACTGGAAGTCCCCGGATCTGCTGGTTCGGATGCTGGTCGACTCGGTCTCGAAGGACGGCAACCTGCTGCTCAACGTCGGCCCGACCGGGCGTGGCGAGTTCGACCCGCGCGCTCTGGACACCCTGAGCGAGGTCGGTCGCTGGACCCGGCTGCACAGCCGGTCCGTACACGGTTGCGGTCCGAGCGAACTGGTCCCGCCGCAAGACTGCCGCTTCACCCAGCGCGGCAACCGCCTCTACGTACACGTGTTCGCGTGGCCGATGCAGCACCTGCACCTGCCCGGGATGGCCGGCAAGGTGCGCTATGCGCAGTTCCTACACGACGCGTCGGAGGTCCGGCGTACGGTCAGCGACCCGGACCAAACTGCGCAGAACACCACAATGGGCGGCCTACCGCCCGGCACCCTCACCCTCGAACTGCCGATCCATCGCCCAGACGTCGCAGTCCCGGTGATCGAACTCTTCCTGGAATGACCGACCCGATATCTGAACCCCCACCCGTCCGTCACTTCCCGTATCGACAGGCCGGGAGGGGGCCCGCTGAGGGGTGTGGTGGTCGGGCACGCTTGGCGGGGGGCTCGACCCGGTCAGTCCTTGGTGGAAGGTTCAATCGGGTCAGTCTTGGCGGGCGGCTCGATCAGGGTTGGGCGGCCGGGCTGCTCGCCGCCCCGGGCTTCCAGGTAGGAGTTCTTCGGGACCATCACCTTGCGTTTGAAGATGCAGACCAGGGTGCCGTCCTGCTTGTAACCCTTGGTCTCGACGTAGACGACGCCTCGGTCTTCCTTGGACTTGGACTCCCACTTGTCCAGCACGGTGGTCTCGCCGTAGATCGTGTCGCCGTGGAAGGTCGGAGCGACGTGCCGCAGCGACTCGATCTCCAGGTTGGCGATCGCCTTGCCGCTGACGTCCGGGACGGACATGCCGAGCAGGAGCGAGTAGATGTAGTTGCCGACTACAACGTTCTGCTTGAACTGGGTGGTCTGCTCCGCGTAGTTGGTGTCCAGGTGCAGCGGATGGTGGTTCATGGTGAGCAGGCAGAACAGGTGGTCGTCGTACTCGGTCACCGTTTTGCCGGGCCAGTGTTTGTAGACGGCACCGACCTCGAACTCCTCATAACTGCGTCCGAACTGCATCCAGACCTCCTGTGGGGCTCCCGTTGCCAACCATGCTGCCGAACCCGGCGCCGCAGCGGCAGTCCCACAGCGCGTGGGTTTCCTCACCCGCAGGAACCACTACGCCGGTACGACGGACCGCCCGCGCGGCGGATGCGTCGTACCAGGCGGTGCGGGTCAGTCGCGGGGTGGCTGGGACTGGGTGTGCTGGACCGGGGTCTGCTGAATCGAGGTCTGCTGGAACTGCTGGAGCCGCGGCGCTACCTCGCCCTTGAGCGCCAGCTTGGCCAGGTGGTTGCGGGCCTCCTCGGCGTACTTGTGGTCGCAGAGGACGTCGTACGAGGTCGCCACCACCGACGTGCGGGAGGTGAAGTCGCGGCGGCCCCGGAGCTGGCCGTAGCCGATCGCCCCGAACGTCATCCCGAACAGGGAGCCGAGCACCACACCGGTGATCAGCGCCGGCAACCAGCCACCGCTGGTGGTGAAGATCCCGAGCAGGACGCCGACGAACAGCCCGAACCACGCGCCGCTGGCCAGCCCCGCGGTAATCGCCTTCCCCCAGGTCAGGCGGCCGGTGATCTTCTCCACCTGGCGCAGGTTGTTGCCGACGATGGTGGTGTGCTCGACAGGGAACTTCTCGTCCGAGAGATAGTCGACCGCTCGCTGCGCCTCCCGGTAGGTGTCGTACGAGCCGATCGGGAGTCCGGTCGGCCTCGGGTCCATCGAGGGCATGCCCTGGGTGGTCATCGTCGTTCCTCTCCCTTGCGCTTACGTCCATCATTGCCCACACCTGGTGACGGCACGTTGATAGCCTCGCGCTGATGCCCGAACGGAGGTGGGAGATGAGCGCGCCGAGGCGGGTCGGACGGGTTTTCGCCCGGCGTAACGCCACCGGCCCACCGGTAGATCTCGTCGGCAGCGGTAAGCTCGACGGCAGCCTGATCGACTGGGCGTTCTACCGCGACGGCCGTCGGGACGAGCGCATCGGATCGTACGTCGACGCGCTGACCCGGGCGCGCCGAGGTGACGGCTTCGTCTGGATCGGGCTGTTCCAGCCGAACGAACGACAGCTGGCCGCCATCGGCGCGGAGTTCGGGCTGCACCCGCTCGCGCTGGAGGATGCGACCGAGGCACACCAGCGGCCCAAGCTCGAGCAGTACGGCGACACGCTCTTCGCGGTGCTCAAGACGGTTCGGTACGTCCCGCACGCCACCATGACGGCGACCTCGGAAGTGGTCGAATCAGGTGAGGTGATGGTCTTCTGCGGGCCTGGCTTCGTGATCACCGTCCGGCACGGCGAGCACAGTGCGCTGGCCAGTCTGCGGCAGGGGCTGGAGAAGGATCCCAGGAGGCTGGCGGCCGGCCCTGGCGTCGTCCTGCATGCGATCGCCGACCACGTGGTGGACAGCTACCTGGAGGTCGCTGACCAGGTCCAGGCGGATATCGACCAGATCGAGATCGAGATGTTCAGCCCACGCGGCTGGCGCAACATCGAGCGGGTCTACCAGTTGAAGCGCGAGGTGCTCGAGCTGAAGCGGGCGGTCGCGCCGTTGACCGGCCCGATGCGCGTACTGGCGACCGGCCAGCACCCGCTGATCGCCGACGAGACCAGGACCTACTTCCGCGACGTGGAGGATCACCTCCTCCGGGTCAAGGAGCAGGTGATCTCGTTCGACGAACTGCTCAGCTCGATCCTGCAGGCCGGTCTGGCCCAGGTGCAGGTCGCGGAGAACGAGGACATGCGCCGGATCTCCGCCTGGGTCGCGATTGTCGCGGTACCGACGTTGATCGCCGGCATCTACGGGATGAACTTCGACAACATGCCGGAACTGAGGTGGAAAAGCGGCTATTTCGTCGTGCTCGGCGCGATGGCGGCCGCCTGCACGGTGCTGTACCGGTTGTTCAAACGCAACCGCTGGCTCTGACCCGTCAGAGCTTGTAGTCCTCGAGGAGGCGGCGACCGATGATCATCCGCTGGATATCAGCCGTCCCCTCGCCGATCAACAGCATCGGGGCCTCGCGGTAGAGCCGCTCGATCTCGTACTCCTTGGAGAAGCCGTAACCGCCGTGGATGCGGAACGAGTCCTCCACCACCTGCGAGCAGTACTCACTGGCCAGGTACTTCGCCACCCCGGCCTCGAAGTCGTTGCGGGAACCGGAGTCCTTCTTCCGGGCGGCCTTCACCATCAGTTCGTGCGCCGCCTCGACCTTGACCGCCATGTCGGCCAGCCGGAACAGCACCGCCTGGTGCTCGGCGATCTTCTTGCCGAACGTCTCCCGCTGCTGGGCGTAGGAGATGCCGAGCTCGAATGCGCGCCGGGCCACCCCACAGCCGCGGGCGGCCACGTTCACCCGGCCGACCTCGACGCCGTCCATCATCTGGTAGAAGCCCTTGCCCGGTGCTCCGCCCAGAATTTGCTCCGCGCCGATCTCGTACCCGTCGAAGATCAGCTCGGTGGTGTCGACGCCCTTGTAACCCATCTTCTCGATCTTGCCGGGCACGGTCAGTCCCTTGTCGACCTCGCCGAAGCCCGGGTCCTTGTCCACCAAGAAGGTCGACATGCGGCGGTAGACCGACGCTGTGTCTTCGACGCCCTCATCGGTCTTCACCAGGACGGCGACCAGGTTGGCTGAAGCTCCGTTGGTGAGCCACATCTTCTGGCCGTTGATCGTGTAGCTCTCGCCGTTCTTGGTTGCCTTGGTCTTGATGGCAGCGACGTCGGAACCACAGCCCGGCTCGGACATCGAGAACGCACCCCGTACGTCGCCCGTGGCCATCCGCGGCAGGTACTTCTGCTTCTGCTCGTCGGTGCCGTGCTGCAACAGCATGTACGCCACGATGAAGTGAGTGTTGATGATGCCGGACACGCTCATCCAGCCGCGGGCGATCTCCTCGACGCACAAGGCGTAGGTGAGCAGCGACTCGCCCAGCCCGCCGTACTCCTCCGGGATCATCAGGCCGAACAGCCCGAGCTCCTTGAGCCCTTCGACGATCTCGGTCGGGTACTCGTCCTTGTGCTCCAGTTCGGTCGCGACGGGGAGGATCTCGGCCTCGACGAAGGCCCGGACCGTCTTCAGGATCTCCTGCTGGACGTCGGTCAGTCCCTCGGTCTGCTGCAACCTGCTCATCGCCACTGCCTTCCTTGGGTGCCTACTGGCCGAGTATGGCCGTCCCAGCATCGCGGTACGACATGCTGGGCCGCTGTGATCCCGACCACCCAGGTGTCGTCGCGTGGCTCACGCCGCAACGCTAGCGCTAGCCGTTATCCCCAGGCCCGGCCCAGCCAAGCTGATTGAGCAACGCCGCAATGGCCGGAGTCGGCTGCCACCGGCCATTGTCCTGCGCTTCCGCAAGATGTGTTTGAGCGTCGCCTTCATTCTGGGCAGCCTGTTCAGTGTCGCCAGCGGCAAGAGCCTGGACGGCCTTGTCCAGGTCTTTCGCAGCCTCTCTGGTGGCCTTCGAACCCTTCCTATCGGAACCGTTGCGCAACAACTGAGCGAGGGTCTTCAGAGCCGTTGCCCTATCCATGGGCTGGGTCGCTGCCGGTTTGGACGGCGTAGGTGTCGGCTTGGGTGTGGCGCTCGGCCGGGATGTGGTGGCGTGTGCCGACGGTTTGGCCGCCGCATTACTGGCAGGCGCCAGACTCGGGCCAGCTGAAGCGCTTGGGTCCGACATCGAGCTACGGAGCAGGACCGCAGCCGCGATGAGGGCCAGGACCGCAGCCGCTGCGATGCCGGCCCGACGGTACGACGCCGGTACGCCTGCGCGTTGCGGTGGTGCCGGCTCCTCCCTTGCCGCGAGCTCATTCAGCAACGGAAGCACGCGGGTGTGGTTGTCAGGCTCGGGTGCTACCGCCGCGCCGTCGAGCAGCCCCTCGATCTCGGTGACGGAAGCAGGCCGCTCTGCCGGGTCCTTGGCAAGCAGACGCATCACCAGGCCAGCGAGTCCGTCCCCGACCTGCGGGTTGCGCAGCTGGATCGGCATCGGCACGGCCTGGACGTGCTGTCTTAGGACACCCTCGACGTCATCGGCGATGAATGGCGGCTCACCTGCCAGCAGCTCGTACAGCACGCAGCCCAGCGAATACCAGTCGCTAACGGTAGTCGCGGGCTCACCCAGCACCTGCTCGGGCGAGACGTACGCGGCCGTGCCGAGCAATACCGGACCCGCTGCGCCGACCTCCCTACCCGCGCCGGCCATCTGGGCGATCCCGAAGTCGGTGATCTTCAGGGTGCCGTCCGGTGCCAACAGCAGGTTCCCGGGCTTGACGTCGCGATGCACGATGCCGTTGGCGTGAGCCGCGCCGAGAGCCCTCGCTGCCTGCCGGGCGATATCGGCGACCTGTCCCGGTGTCGGCAGGCCCCCGCTGCGCAGAAGCTGAGCAAGGTCCCGCCCGGCGACCAGCTCCATCACCAGGAAGACCTGACCGTCCGCCATCCCGACGTCGTACGTCGTGACCACGTTCGGGTGGGACAGCCGGGCGGCGGCGCGCGCCTCGGACCGGAACCTGTCGGCCGCGTCGGTGGGATCGCCGTTGAGCCGGCGCAGCAACTTCACCGCCACCGGGCGCACCAGTTCGAGGTCCTCGGCGCGCCACACCTCACCCGCGCCACCTTGGCCGAGCGGGGCCACCAGTCGGTAGCGCCCCGCGAGCACTTCGCCGTTCACACCAACACCTCCACCGCGGCCGGATCGCCGCCCTACCTTAAAGGGCCGAGTCGCTGACGGCGAGTTAATGGACTTTCCGTACTACCTTGCTCACATGACGCGATCATTCAGGTCATCCACCGCCCTGGTCACGGCCGCGCTGTTCATCGCGGCCCTTACCGCCACCACCAGCCAGGCCGCGCCGCCGCCCGACCGCGGGCAGCGTCCGGTGCATTGTGAGTTCACCCCGACCCCGGAGAACCCTGCCGCGAAGCCGGTCGGCCTCCCGGCGGCGAAGGCCAAATCGCACGGCACCGTCGACATCGGGTTCGTGACCAACTACGGCACCTTCGTGGTGCGGATGGACCGCGGCAACGCGCCATGCGGCGTACACAACTTCGTCCATCTGACCCGCAGCGGGTTCTACGACGACACGCAATGCTTCCGGCTGACGAACTCGACGCGGCTCGGTGTGCTGCAGTGCGGTGACATCTACCGTCAGGAGGAGGGCGGTCCGGGCTACAGGTTCCCGGACGAGGTCACCGGCCAGGAGACCTACCCGCGCGGAACCGTTGCGATGGGCAACCAAGGCGCCGGCACCAACGGCAGCGAGTTCTTCGTGGTCCACTCGCACGCCAACATCCCGCCGAACTACACAGTTCTCGGCCTGGTCATCAGCGGCATGGACACCTTCGACCGGATCGTCGCGGCCGGGATCGCCGACCCTGATCTCGACGGCCCGCCGACCTACCCGGTGCGCATCTACCAGGTGAAGGTCGGCGCACAACACGGCTGAACAACCCCGAACGGCCAACCACCGGGGGAGGGTAATTCGGCTGGGTGCGGGATTACTGTGACGCCGTGAGTAGCAAGCGCGGACGACCGCGGCATCCTGACGTACTGACACCGGCCGAGTGGCGGGTGGTTGACGCCGTCCGGCACGGGATGTCCAACCGGCAGATCGCGACCCGGCGCGGGATCAGCGTCGACGCGGTGAAGTTCCACGTCGCGAACGCGCTGCTGAAGCTCGGCCTGGCCCGGCGCGCCGAACTACGAACCTGGCGCGGCGTGCCGGCCGACAGTGCGCTCCCACCTACCGATGCCTTGAAAGGACAAACCATGACCGGACCGCTTCAACTCGGCGTACTGGGGCAGATCTCCCGGCCCGTCAGCGACATCTCCCGCGCGGTCAAGTGGTACGAGAAGGTGCTCGGCCTGCCGCATCTCTACACGTACGGAGATTTGGCGTTCTTCGACTGCGGCGGCACCCGCTTGTTCCTCAGCGCCGCGGAAGAATCAGCCAAGGTCGGTGAACCGTCCGTCCTCTACTTCCGTGTCGACGACATCCACTTGGCGTACGACGAGTTGACGGCGCGCGGCGTCGTCTTCGAAGGCGCACCGCACCTGATCCACCGGCACGATTCAGGTATGGAGGAGTGGATGGCGTTCTTCTCCGACCCCGACGCGCAACCGCTGGCCGTCATGTCCCAGGTCCAGCCCACCTCCGGGTTGTGACACCCAGTACCCCATCAATCGGTCGGCGGTGTCCAGACGTTCGTGCGCTCCATACCGGCCGCACGGCCCTTCGCGGAGACCACTAGGGCCATCTTGCGGGAGGCCTCGTCGATCATCTCGTCGCCGAGCATCACCGCACCGCGGGCCCCGCCGGCGGCTGACGTGTAGTGGTCGTAAGCGTCCAGGATGTTCTCGGCATGGTCGTAGTCCTCCTGCAGCGGCGAGTAGACCTCGTTCGCGGCCGCGATCTGGTCCGGGTGCAGCACCCACTTACCGTCGAATCCCAGCGCCGCCGACCGACCCGCCACCCGGCGGAACCCGTCCAGTTCTTTGATCTGCAGATAAGGCCCGTCGATCGCCTGCTTGCCATGCGCCCGGGCCGCCATCAAGATCTGCATCAGGATGTAGTGGTAGGCATCGCCCACGTCGTAGCCCGGCGGCTGCTCTCCCACCACCAGCGACTTCATGTTGATCGAGGCCATGAAGTCTGCCGGGCCGAAGACGATCGTCTCCACTCGCGGCGAGGCCTGCGCGATCGCGTTCACGTTGGTCAGTCCAAGTGCGTTCTCGATCTGCGCCTCGATGCCGAGCCGGCCGGGCTCCAGGCCGTGCACCTTCTCCAGTTGGGTCAGCAGCAGGTCGAGCGCGACCACCTGCTCGGCGGTCTGCACCTTCGGCAGCATGATGCAGTCCAGATTCGCGCCGGCGCCGGAGACCACCTCGATGACGTCGGAGTAGGTCCACTCGGTGGTCCAGTCGTTCACCCGGACCACCCGGATCTTCGAACCCCAGCCGCCTTCGTTGAGTGCGGCCACGATGTTCTTGCGCGCATCGACCTTGGCGATCGGCGCGACCGAGTCCTCCAGGTCGAGGAACACCTCGTCGGCGTCCAGACCCTTCGCCTTCTCCAGGAACCGCGGGTTCGAGCCGGGCGTGGCCAGGCAGGAACGCCGGGACCGGAACGCCTTGCCCGTCGTACCGGCTGCCGCGCCCGTCGTCGTACTGGTCGCCGTCTGCTCCGCCATCGCCGTACCCTCCGTCGCTCGAGGTCCACCTGTTTGGCAGCGTACGACCAATCTTCCGCCGCGACCGGTGACCTCGCTCACCCCCTACCCCGGACGTGCCCCACTCACCAACCTCGGCCGAGCGAGCGGGAGCCGAGTCGGCCGAGCGTGGCGGGACTCTTGTCGCCGGGTTTGGTGAGTGACTGGCGTCCGGAGCCCTATGACACCCTGGCCCGGTGATGATGGAGCAGGCGGACGCCACGGCCGAGATCGCCGCGGTGATGAAGAAGGCGGGACTGGTGTGGCTCTCGTGGGAGGGCCGACGACCCGTACCGGCCTGGTTCGCTGCGGTCGAAGGCTCGTACGTCGTGCTGGCCGATTCTGCGGGTAGTGCCGAGCAGCCGCTGCCGGGGCTAGCTGACGCAGGCGCGGTCGAGGTCGTCGTACCGGCCAAGCCTGCTACTAGCCGCCTGGCGAGCTGGAGCGCGACGGTACGACGCTTGGAGCCCGGCAGCGAGGAGTGGACCACTGCGGCGCAGATACTGCGCACTGAGCGACTGAACGCCTCTGGCCTCGATACCCAGCTATCCCGCTGGAAGACCGAGGCAGACCTTCTAGTACTCGAACCGACCGGGCAGATCACCGAAGCAGCCGGCCGGTACGACGACAGCCCACGGGCAGAGGCTCCAATGGATACTCCGGCGACGACCAGGGGGAAGCGCCCGATCACCGTGCATCGCCGATCCCGGCGCCGGCCGAAGCTGTCCTGAGATCCAAGCCGTCTCCGGGTCGTCGGCTCGACGAACACCACGGCCGAAACAGGCTGGTGCCGGTGGACTGCACGTCCCGGGTACTAGCCTTCGATCATGAGCGGAGCCCCGTCGCGCGTCTACGTCGCCCGGCTGGCCGGTCTACCCGTGTACGACCCGAACGGGGACCAGGTCGGCAAGGTACGCGACGTCGTCGTCATGCTCCGGCAGGAAAGGCAGCCGCCGCGGGTGCTCGGTCTGGTGACAGAGGTCTTCAGCCGGCGGCGGATCTTCCTGCCGATGACCCGGGTCACCTCAGTGGAGGCAGGCCATGTGATCACTACTGGTCTGGTGAACATGCGCCGGTTCGAGCAGCGCCCGACCGAGGTGCTGGTGCTCGGCGAACTGCTGGACCGTACCGTCACCATCACCGAGACCGGGGCGTCCGCCGTGGTGTTCGACGCCGCGATGGAACAGGGGCGGACCCGCGACTGGGTGCTGTCGAAGGTGGCCGTCACCGAGGGCGCCAAGCGGTTCCGCCGGCGCGGCCAGTCGCACGTGCTGGACTGGGCCGACGTCTCCGGCCTGACCGCGATCGAAGAGGGCCAGGGCGCGACGCACATCCTGGCCGCGTTCGAGTCGATGAAGCCTGCCGACCTGGCCGGCGTACTGCATGAGCTGTCGCCGAAGCGACGCAAGGAGATCGCGGCCGCGCTGCACGACGAGCGGCTCGCCGACGTGCTGGAGGAACTTCCCGAGGACGACCAGGTGGAGATCCTGGCCGGCCTCGACACCGAGCGGGCCGCCGACGTGCTCGAGGAGATGTCTCCCGACGACGCCGCCGACCTGATCGCCGAACTGCCGACCGAGACGGCCGAACGGCTGCTCGCGCTGATGGAGCCGGACGAGGCCGAGGATGTCCGCCGGCTGCTCACCTACGAGGAGAGCACCGCGGGTGGGCTGATGACCTCGGAACCGGTGATCCTGCCGGCCGACGCCACCGTCGCCGAGGCGCTGGCCCATGTCCGCAACGCGGAACTGAGCCCGGCGCTGGCGGCGATGATCTACGTCTGCCGCCCGCCGCTGGAAACCCCGACCGGCCGCTTCATCGGGATCGGCCACATCCAGCGACTGCTGCGCGAGCCACCCTCGGCCCTGGTGTCCGGCGTACTGGACACCGACTTGGATGGGCTGCGGGCGGACGACAGTCTGCAGGTTGTCAGCAAGTACCTCGCCACCTACAACCTGGTCGCCGCGCCCGTGGTGGACGAGGAGGGCCGGCTGCTCGGTGCGGTCACCGTGGACGACGTACTGGACCGTCTGCTCCCCGACGACTGGCGTGATTCCGGACCGCAGGAGGTGAACCACCATGGCACGTGACGACCGCAGCCTGACCGAAGACCGCCGGTTGATCCGGGCTGCCGACCGGCTGGACATCCCGCGTGAGCTCCGCCGCACCATCGTCAGACGTCGTGCGTATGACGCGGACGCGTTCGGGCGGTTCGCCGAGCGGATCGCGAGGTTCCTCGGCACCGGGCAGTTCCTGGTATACATGACCGCGACGATCATGTTCTGGGTCGTCTGGAACACCCTCGGCCCGGAGAGCCTACGGTTCGACCGGTACCCCTTCATCTTCCTGACCCTGGCGCTGAGCCTCCAGGCCTCGTACGCCGCTCCGCTGATCCTGCTGGCTCAGAATCGGCAGGAGGCCAGGGACCGGGTGCAGTACGAGCGTGACCGTGACGTCGACGCCCGGAGCCGCGCGGACATGGAGTTCCTGGCCCGCGAGATGGCGGCGCTGCGGATGTCCGTCGGCGAGGTCGCCACCCGCGACTTCCTCCGCTCCGAGCTCAGGTCCCTGCTCGCCGATCTCGACCACAAAGACCGCCAGGATGACCCGGTCTGACTCCCTTCAGGTCGGAAGGCGCAACCGGATGCCGCTGGATTCTGCAACACCGGCATCCATCCTGGCAGGCAACGATCGTCACAAGTCCGCTTCCATCCATCGCAGGCTCTCCCCCTGCGCCTTTCGGCGTCCCGAACTCCGCACCGATCCGAACGAACAACTCTCGACTACGTCACCCGGACCGTGGTGCATGTTGGCGGGGCGAGCACGTAGCCTGTGGGTATGGCCCCCACAGCTGACCAGGTGACTACTGCGCTCGGTTCCGTCATGGACCCCGAGATCAAGAAGCCGATCACCGAACTCGGGATGGTCGAGTCCGTCGTCGTGCGCACCGACGGCGTGGTCGCGGTCCGGATCCTGCTGACCGTCGCCGGCTGCCCGATGAAGGACACGCTGCGCCGCGACACGACGGCCGCGGTCAGCGCGCTGGAAGGTGTCACAGGGGTGGAGATCAACCTAGGCGTGATGTCCGCCGAGCAGCGGGCCGCGCTGCAGACCCAGTTGCGCGGTGGCGTCGCCGAGAAGGAGATCCCGTTCGCGCGGGCCGACTCGCTGACCAAGGTGTTCGCAATCGCCTCCGGTAAGGGCGGCGTCGGCAAGTCGTCGGTGACGGTGAACCTGGCCGTCCAGATGGCGGCCATGGGCCTGTCGGTCGGCGTCCTGGACGCGGACATCTACGGCCACTCGATCCCGGCCATGTTCGGCGTCGCCGACCAGCGGCCGACCGCGGTCGACGACATGATCATGCCGGTGCCCGCGCACGGCGTGAAGGTGATCTCGATCGGGATGCTGAAGCCCAAGCGTGACCAGGTCGTCGCCTGGCGTGGCCCGATCCTGGACCGTGCCCTGGTGCAGATGCTGGCCGA
Source organism: Kribbellaceae bacterium (assembly GCA_033851055.1). Lineage (GTDB taxonomy): Bacteria > Actinomycetota > Actinomycetes > Propionibacteriales > Kribbellaceae > Kribbella. Next base: position 20,152 of record JAWWPC010000245.1, read on the forward strand.
CGTCTACTGGGGCGACCTGGACGTGCTGCTGCTCGACCTGCCGCCCGGTACCGGCGACATCGCGATCTCGATCGGCCAGCGGTTGACCAGCGCCGAGGTGATCGTGGTGACCACCCCGCAGGAGGCCGCGGCGGAGGTGGCCGAGCGGGCCGGCACGATGGCGCAGATGGTGCACCAGCGGGTGGTCGGCGTGATCGAGAACATGTCGTTCCTGCCCTGCCCGCACTGTGGTCCGGAGCACCGGATCGAGATCTTCGGTTCAGGCGGTGGTACCCGGGTCGCCAGCACGCTGTCGACGCGGCTCGGTTACGACATCCCGCTGCTCGGCGAGGTGCCGCTGGACGAGCGCCTGCGCAGCGGCGGCGACAGCGGCCAGCCGTTGGCGCTGTCCGACCCGGAGGCTCCGGCGGCGCAGGTGCTGAGCCAGATCGCCGAACGCCTCGGTGGCCGTCCACGCGGCCTGCTCGGCCGCCAACTCGGCCTCTCCCCCGTCGGCCGGTAATTCGGTTTGCCCGGGCGGGCTCCGCTCGGGAGACTACGGCCGTGCCCGAACCCATCGATGTGCCTGTCCTGACCGATGACGTAGTGACTCTCCGGGCGCTCCGACGTACCGGCTTTGGTCGAGCAGTGCAACGACCCCGAGAGCGTCCGCTGGACGAGCGTCCCGGTCCCGTACGGCGACCAGCAGGCGATCGAGTCGATCTCCACCAAGGTTCCGGCCGGTTGGGAGAACGACACCGACCTCCGCTTCGCCATCGAGTACGACGGCCGGTTCGTCGGCTCGATCAGCCTTCGGCCGGACAGCGACGGCAACGCCGAGATCGCGTACGGTCTCTCACCGAAGGCACGCGGCCGCGGTGTCGCCAGCAGGGCGGCCCGGCTGATCCTGGACTGGGGCTTCGGCGAGCGCGGTTTCGGCGTGGTGCACTGGCGCGCGAACGTCGGCAACTGGGGGTCCCGCCGGGTCGCCTGGGCGGTCGGCTTCCACTTCGGCCCGATGATCCCCGGCCTGCTCGAGCAGCGCGGTGAGCGAATCAACGCCTGGACCGGCTGGATCGAGCCCGGCGACAAGCGGCGGCCGCAGACGCCCTGGCTCGAGAACCCGGTGCTGGAGACGCCGAAGGTGCGGCTGCGGTCCTGGCGAGACGACGAACTGGAACGGATCTCGGCGGCTCGCACGAACGAGGCGACGGCACACTTCCTGCCGTTCATCCACCAGCCGTTCGATCTGGACCGGGCTCGCTGGCTGCTCTCCCACGTCCGGACCCAGGCCTCCACCGGACTGCGGTTCAACTGATGCGTCGCCGACCTTGAGACCGACCTCGGACTAGGCAACGTGACCCTGTTCAACGTCGGCGACGAACGCGTCCGCGACGGTGAACTGGGCTACTGGGGCCACCCGGACGCGCAGGGCCGCGGGGTGATCTCAGAAGCGATCCGGCGCATCGCGGACTGGTACTTCGCCCCGGCCTCCCAGAACGGTTTCGGGGGCCTGAAGCTGGTGATCAGGACGGCGGCCACCAACAAGGCGTCCCGCCGGGTCGCCGAATCAGCAGGCTTCCGTCATGTCGGCACCGAGCGCGCCGCCTTTCCCCTCGGCGACAACACCCTGGACGACCGCGTCACCTACGACCGCCTCTCCACCGACTAGTGTCCCGAACCCGAAATCCGCGCAATAAGTCCGGTGGTCAGGTGGGTGCATCGCAAGGCGGAGAAGGAGCCTCGATGCGGGGTTCATCGTGGCTTCTTCTCCAACGCCGCGAGGTGCCCGCC
>JAWWPC010000256.1:0-7161 GCA_033851055.1 Kribbellaceae bacterium
CCCCTGAGGTGCGCCGATGAAACCGCTGCGCGCGGACGCCCGGGACAACCGGGCCCGGATCCTGACCGCCGCGGAACAGGTGTTCGGGCAGTCGCCGGCCGCCTCGACCGAGGACGTGGCGAAGCTCGCCGGCGTCGGCATCGGCACCGTCTTCCGGCATTTCCCGACCAAGGCCGAACTGCTCGAGGCAGTGCTGACGCTTCGACTCGAGCAGCTCCGGGACCGCGCCCAAGAGCTTGCCGATAGCAACGACCCGGGTAAGGCGTTCTTCGGTTTCTTCGGCCAGGTGGTTTCCGAGGCGTCGTCGAAGCTGGCCATCGCCGACGCCCTCAGCGAAGCCGGCGGAGCGGTCAGCGCTGAAGCGAAGGACGCCGGTTCCGGGCTGCGCGAGGCATTCGGTCAGCTACTCGAGCAGGCCCAGCAAAGCGGCGCCGTACGGGCTGATGCGGCGCTGCCGGAGGTCTACTCGCTGCTGATCGGAGCCTCCCGCGGGGCCATCGCGGCCGGTCTCGAACCCGCCGTCCGTGATCGCATGCTCAACCTCCTGTACGACGGCCTGCGCCCGGGGCGGCCGTGATGGCCTGGACAGGCGGATTTGAGGTCCGCCTTCGTCCATGCCGTGGCCCCGTCGTGCTCGAGTGACGGGCACTGACCAATAGTCCTACACTCCCCCACGAAGCGTGACCAAGAGCGCTCCGCAGACGACCAAGTAAGCCGCCAGGATCGAGATGGAAGGGCCGACCCGCCGCCGCGAGGGGGACGCCGGCAGTCCGTGGCGGGCTCGGAGTCTCAGGGCTTCCAGGACCGCTGCGACTTCGGCGGCTCGGCCTTCGGCGATACCGCCGATCTCGAGCCAGTCCTCGCCGGTACCGAGTACCACTGAATCCTCGCCCAGGTCCACGGCGTTCACCTGCTGCCAACTGATGCTCTCCTCGAACGCCCCAGTCCTGACCCTCACGTCGTCTGTGGAGACCTCCACCCGGTAGAAGACCCGCGCGGCCGTAAACCGGAGTACCGAGAACCCGATCAAGGTCGCCGTCGAGGCGCCCCACCAGTCAAGCGGTTCGGACCACAGCCACCAGATCAGCACCGGCACCACCACGAACGGTCCGACCAGGAGCACCCTCGACCACCACGGCACCTGCTCCAGAGGCAGCCGCCAGGGCAGTGTCGGGATGTCGCGGGCCGCCTCGACAACCGGCTCGTCGTCCTCGGCCCGGTCGTCTGCGGTAGCCCCGACCGGCAAGCCGTCCCGTTCCTCGGAGCCACCTCGTCCGAAGATCGCCCAGGGCTTCTGCCTCGGCGCACGAAACGGCCCGGAGGGACGCATCACTGTGTCGCCGAGCACGACCGTCGGCCACTCGCCCTCGACCAACTCCCCCACCAGCAGGGCTTCACCCTCGTACCGCCGAAGGACCTTCTCCCACTCCTTGCGCGCCGGGCGCGGCACCTCCTCCGCCTCCTCACCCAGTGCGTCGAAGGCAGCGAGTAGCCTGCCGTCAGCCTCCTCGTCGTCCAGATCGACCATCAGGAAGCCGACCACCCTCTCACTGCCGTCGGCCGGAAGAATAGCGAAAGCGGACGACACGTCCGGCGCGATGCGAACCGGTAGGCCCGGCGCCGTCCAGGACCGCGGCGGCAGCGCGCGTCGGTGCCGGATCTCCCTGGCAGCCAGCAAGAGCGCCAACACCCAGGCACCGCCGGCCACCGTGTACCAGGGTGTGTAGTCCGCCAGTTCGGCCGGCAGTCGTACCCAGTGCGGATCCGCCGCGTCCACCAGCACCTGGATCTCGGTCCCCACGGCGTACTGGTCCAGTGGCGACACAGTCCGGCGGCTTCCGTCGCTGAGTCTGAGCTTGAGGTCGCCCTGGTCGTCGACCGCCTCCACTACGGCGGACTGCAGCACAGCACGCCCCAAGTGGACGTCCTCCCGTTGCTCCTGCCAGCGCATCACTCCGAGTGCCGCAACCCCGACGATGACCAGCACACCGGCAACGCCAAGGGGGAGGGTGAAGGTGCTCGGGGTCGCCGCGCGCACGATCACCGGTATCCGGCGCAGCCCAGCGGTCAGGGCCCGCTGGCGCCGGCGGCTGACCGTGAGGGCGGCCAGGACCACAAGGCAAACCGTTGCGTAGCCAGCCCAGGCGAACCTGGCTCCTGCCACGTCGTCGTACCGGAGATCGAGCAGGGCGAAGAGCACGCCGGACAAGGCGGCCAGACGGGGTAACCACCACCACAGCACCAGCGATCCGAAGCAGACGACCATCGCCACCGAGAAGGTTGCGTCAGGTCCGCAGACGGTCGGATCCGCCACCGAGCACGGCTGATCGTCCGAGGCCATCGAGGCCGCTATCGCGGCGACCCACAACGCCGGCATCAGGTATCGATAGATCCAACTCGGTACGACGCTCCGCAACCACCGTGCGGCGAGATCGGCATCCAAGCCCGAGCCGTTCGTCATCGCCATGGCGCCCGCACCTGATCAGACATGGACGAACCATATGCGCAATCACAGGTTCAGTACGTGGTGTTCAGCGGATGCGTTGGACGCGGCCTTCGTCCCAGATCGGCTCGTGGGACTCGTAGACCGAGCCGTCGCTGCCGAAGACCAAAAAGCGGTCGAATCCGCGGGAGAACCAACGGTCGTGGGTCACTGCCAGAACTGTGCCGTCGAAGGCGTCCAGGCCCTCCTCCAGCGCCTCCGCGGACTCGACGTCCAGGTTGTCGGTCGGCTCGTCGAGCAGCAGCAGGGTAGCCCCGGACAACTCCAGCAGCAGGATCTGGAACCGAGCCTGCTGGCCGCCGGAGAGGCTGTTGAAGGACTGCTCCGCGGCATGTGCCAACTCGTACCGGTCCAGCTTGCGTGAGGCTAGCTCGCGGCCCATACCGTCGCGGTGGTCGTCGCCGCGGTGCAGAATCTCCAGCAGCGTCTTGCCCATCAGCTCGGGGTGCTCGTGGGTCTGCGCGAACCAGCCGGGCCGGACCCGGGCGCCGAGCTTGGCGCCACCGATGTGTGCAACCGGAGGGATCACCACCTCGCCGACCGGCTGGTGCTCGATGTCCGGATCGGAACCACCGTTGGCCAGCAAACGGAGGAAGTGCGACTTGCCGGAACCATTGGAGCCCAGCACCGCCACGCGTTCGCCGTACCAGACTTCGAGATCGAACGGCTTCATCAGGCCGGTCAGCTCAAGCTCGGTGCAGACCACTGCGCGCTTGCCGGTGCGGCCTCCGGTCAGCCGCATGCTGACCTTCTGCTCGCGCGGGATCGCCTCCGGTGGGCCGGCCTCCTCGAACTTACGCAGTCGCGTCTGGGCGGCCCGGTAGCGCGACGCCATGTCGGAGTTGTACGCCGCCTTCAGCTTGTACATCAGCATCTGCGCACGAAGTTTGGCGTGCTCGTCGTCCCAGACCTTGCGCAGCTCCTCGAAGCGCTCGAACCGGTGCTCGCGGGCCGCATGGTAAGTCTTGAAGCCGCCGCCGTGCGTCCAGGCGGTGTTGCCTGCGGCACCTAGTTCGACGGTGACGATCCGGGTCGCGGTGTTCGCCAGCAACTCCCGGTCGTGGCTGATGTAGAGCACCGTCTTCTGGGTCGCGTTGAGCTGCTCCTCGAGCCACCGCTTGCCCGGTACGTCGAGGTAGTTGTCCGGCTCGTCCAGCAGCAGCACCTCGTCGGGGCCACGCAGCAGGGCCTCCAAGACCAGGCGCTTCTGCTCGCCACCCGACAGCGTCTTCACCTCGCGCCATCGGCAGTTGTCGAACGGGATACCCAGCGCGGCCGTCGTACAGACGTCCCAGAGCACCTCGGCGTCGTATCCGCCGACCTCGCCCCAGTCCGAGACGGCCTGGGCGTAGCGCAGCTGGGTCTTCTCTTCGTCGGCCTCCATCATCGCCAGCTCAGCCTGGTCAAGCTTCGCGGCGGCGGCCTGGATCCGCTCCGGCGCAACCCCCAGCAGGAGATCCCGGATGCTGGTCTCGTCCCGGACCGAGCCGACGAACTGCCGCATCACACCGAGCCCGCCGGAGCGGCCGATACTGCCGCTGTGCGGTTTCAGGTCGCCGGCGATGATCCGGATCAGGGTGGTCTTGCCGGAGCCGTTCGCCCCGACCAGCGCAACCTTCGCCCCGTCGCCCACGCGGAACGTGATGTCGTCCAGCAGCACCCGGCCGTCCGGGAGCTCGAACCCGATACCTGCGACATCGACGTGGCCCATGTGCCCAGTCTGACGGTGGACCCCGCCGCACCGCGAACCGTTATCGGCCTACCAGCCCTTGAGGTAATCCAGATACGTCCCTCCGGTCGGCCGGACCGACCCGGTCAGGAACAGCTTCAGCGGTCCGGAGTACAAGCCGTAGGTGTGGCCGCTCGTGAAGAATCCGGCGCCTAAGCATCCGTCGTACGAGACCCAGACCTCGCGAATCCCGGCGGCTGTCCCGAAGCGCAGCACGATCGCCTCACTACCCCGCGCCGCCTCTGGGATGCACGCCAGGTTGGGCAGGTCGGGGTTGTGCGCTGGTAGTCGGGCGATGGCGGTGGCTATGGCCTGAGCTCGGTTCGCGTTGAAGCTTGCAGAGCCGGCCAGGCTGTTGCCGGCCTGTCCCGGCGCCAGCAGCCGGTAGCGGCAGGCCTCTAGTCCAGTCACCGGCGTACCGGGATCCCAACCGACCGCCGCCGGCCCGGCCTCCACACTGCGCGCGGTACTGATGGGGTGTTGCTGCGGACATGACATCTGCGCCTCAGGCGTCTGCGGCCCAGTCTTCTTGGAGTCCGGGGCATGGCCGCTAGCCGAGCTCTGCTTATTGCTAGTCGCAACGGGCGACGGGCCACCGACAGTGCTCCACACTCCGCCGATCGCGGCAGCGACCACTACTGCCGCTGCACCTACTAGCAGTGTCTGCCTGCGCTTGCGAATTCTGCGCCGGGCCTCGCGGGCCAGTGTCTCGCCACGCGGTGACCGAGCCGCGCCGGCCTTCGCCCGCAGAGCTTCGGAGATCTTGGGGCCGAGCTCCTGCTCCGGTTCGTTCTCAGGCATCCTCGGCTCCTTCCTTGCTCAAGGTGGCTTTGAGGGTTGCCAGGGCCCGGTGCACGCTGGACCTGGCTGTCGCCTCCGCGCAGTGCAGCAGGTCGGCAATCTCGGCGTACGAGAGGTCTTCGTAGAAGCGCAGGACCACGGCCGCGCGCTGCCGATCCGGCAAAGTCGCGCACAGCGCCCAGATAGCCTCAGCCTCGGCTCTGTCGGTGGTTCCATCGGGTTCGCCCGGCATCACCCGGATGGGCTCGGCCGCGGGCGACTCGCGACGGCGGAACCGGCGCCACCACGAGATGTGGGCGTTCACCACCATCCGTTTCACGTACGCCTCGGGGTCATCCGCACGGCTGACCCGGGACCAGCGCGCGCAGGCCGTAGTCAGGGCGTCCTGGACCGCATCCTCGGCCAGATTCGCGTCGCCGGTGAGGACGTAGGCGAACCGCAGCAGCGCATTCGACCGCTCAGCCACCCAGGCCTCGAAGTCGACCGGGCCTGCCTCTGCCTGTGGTGCTGCCAAGGCTGCCTCCATACCTTGAGGACGGTGCTGAGCCCCGGTTCGTTGCAGTCAACTGCGGCAAGAAGGGATGTAGTGGTGTGTCTGGCAAACCACTAACTTCTACACCTTTTCACGCCAAGGCATGGGGAGTGGCACGGAGGACTCGGAAGCCCTTGGCGCTGGCATGACGCTCGCAGGCATACCCCTGGTCCTGCAGCCAGCGCTGCAGCGAATCGCCGCCGAGGTTCTTGCTGACGACCAGCCAGGCCACGCCGTCCGGGGTGAGCCGGGACAGCCAGTGCAGCAGCATCTTGTGCAGCTCGGGCTTGCCGATGTGGATCGCCGGGTTGGACCAGATCTCGTCGAACCGCAGCTCTTCCGGTACACCGTCCGGCAGCACCGGGTGGACCCGATCCGCGACACCGAGGGCCTTCGCGTTGTCCGCGGTCAACTCGAGCGCCCGGTTGTTCACGTCGACCGCCCAGACCTGCGCCTCGGTAGCCTCCGTTGCCAGCGCGCAGGCGATCGGGCCGTACCCGGTGCCCAGGTCGAGGAATCTACCGCCGCCGGCCGGGGGATCCACCTCGCGCAACAGCACCGACGTACCGAGGTCGAGGCGGTCCCGGGAGAAGACGCCGGTCGCCGTACTGAAGGTGTACTCACGGCCCCAGATGCGCGCCTGCACGTTACGCCGTACGTCGGCCGACGTCGGCTCGGCCGAGAAGTAGTGGTCAGCCACGGTGCACCTCTCCCCTGACCTGGCGGGATTCCAGAGCCCGCGCGGCCAGTTCTGCGTCTGCTGGGTATCGCACTTCCTCGAGGGTCAGCCCGTGAGCCGGCACGACGAAGACTGCAGGGTCACGAACCCCGGCGGCCAATACTGCGGCCGGCCAGGCCAGATCCCGGCGACCGTCACCGACCGCGATCATCGAACCCACCAGGGCTCGCACCATCGAGTGACAGAAGGCATCAGCAACCACTGTGCCCTCCACCTGACCAGGTGCCGTACGGCGCCAGGTGAAGTCGAGCAGGGAGCGCACCGTGCTGGCCCCCTCGCGCCTCTTGCAGAAGGCGGCGAAGTCGTGCTCGCCGAGCAGTTGCTTGGCGGCCTTGTCCATCCGGTCCACGTCCAGCGGCCTCAACACTCGTAGTACATGGTTCCTGGTCAGCGGATCCCAACCAGCCAGGTCGTCGCACAATCGGTACACGTACCGGCGGGACAGCGCCGAGAACCTGGCGTCGAACCCCTCGGCAGCCTCCGCCACCGCCGTCACAGACACATCATCAGGCAGTACGCCGTTCAGCCGGCGAAGGAGATCCTGGGCCACGGTGTCGTCCGGCAGCCACACGTGCGTCACCTGCCCGCGCGCGTGGACCCCCGTGTCGGTTCTGCCGGCACAGGTGACTGCCGGTGGCTCCTCAAGACGCAGCACAGTGGCGAGTGCCTGCTCCAACGCCCCCTGGACGGTCCTGAGGCCGTCCTGGCGGGCCCAACCGTGGAATCCGGTCCCTTCGTACCTCAGATCGATCCGCCAGCGCACACGGCAATCTAGCGCAGGGCAAGACAGCAGCGCCCCCTCACACCGGTGAGAGGGCGCTGCTGGTGCTGCTGAGGTGTGACTACTTACTTGTCGT
>JAWWPC010000155.1:0-27234 GCA_033851055.1 Kribbellaceae bacterium
CCTGCGCTGGACGACGTTGATCACCATCACGTTGTGCAGTGTGACCGGCCCGGTGCTGGTGGCGCCGTTGTAGCGGGCCAGGTTGGTCACCTCGACGTCGCCGGTGCCGACCCGGACGGTGTAGCCGCCCTGGCCGAGGTTGTCGGTGCCGATGTTGTAGGCGTCGACCTGGCCGGAGTTCACTACCAGCCCGTCGTGGAAGCCGTAGGCGAAGGCGTTGAAGACGGTCAACCGGGTGGCCCCGTCGACGGTGACGATCTTGGCCGTCTTACGCATGTACTTGTCGATCACCAGCTCGAAGATGTTGCCCTCGTTCATCCAGTACGGCTGCCGGTAGCCGACCCGGGTGACCGCGTTGCCGTTCGACAGCACGCCCTCGATCCGGCCCCGGTCGCTTTGCCCGACTGAGATCGCGTGGTCGAAGAAGGCGCCGGCGATCTTGCGGACGACGAAGCCGTCATTGCGGTACGTGGTGAAGTCGACCCCGTTCCACGCGTTCGGGAAGCCCGCGTTCACCACGTAGGTCTGCGCGCCGTTGCCGCGGACGGCGTACGGGTAGGGGAGGACACCCTCGGCCGCGCCCGGGTTGTTCTCCGGGTAGAAGACCCGCAGGCCACGCAGGCCGGCCTTGTTGCCGTCGAGCGTGATCAGCGCCGGGGCTGTGTCGGGTGCCGAGGTGCCGCGGCCCTCGAAGGCCTGCAGCACTGTGCCACCGCTGGCTCCCGACTGGTCCCGGTTCGGTACGGCGGACGCGCCGCGCAGCTCGACCCCGGCGGGAACCCGCAGACGAGTGCTGATCCGGTACCACCCGGCCGGCAGGTAGACGATGCCGCCTCCGGACTTGCCGGCGTTGTCGAGCACCTTCTGTACGGCGCTCGTCGCATCAGCCGCCGGCAGGTACCCGACGCCGTGTGCGGCATTAGCGACGTACAGGACCCGTCGAGCCGGCCCCGGCAACGGCTGCGGCTCATACGTCGGAGCCGCGCCGGACATCTGGTGGACGATGCCCGCGATTGCTCCGGTCAGCGTCGTACCGGTGATCTTGGCGTACCCGCGCGAGTCGTTCTGGATTGCGTACGAGCTGCCCTCGAGCCGGCCACCGGCGACTGCCAGACCCCAGCGGTCGTCCATCGTGTCGACCTTCAACGCGATGTCGGTACGACGGACATCGGGCTGCAGGAAGCTCCCGGTGAAACTGGCACGCTGGCCCGCCACCACATGGATGCCGACGTGGTAGTCGGACAGGCTGATCTTGTGGAACTGGTCCCACTCGAGGTCGCCGAGGGCGAGCCCGGTGCCGTTGGCCCGGGTCCACTGGTCCAGGGAGGCACGGGACGGCGGCTGGTAGGAACCAGGCGCGGAGGCCCAGTACGAATTGCTGAAGGTGACGTTCTCCCAGGTGCCGACGTCGGCACCGTTGTAGGCCCGGGCGCCCTCGAAGAGCGCGGTGCCCTTGATGTTGCGGATCGTGGTCGACTCGTGCACCTGACCGGAGCTCGGCGCCGAGCCGCGGTCGTTCGGCATGGTGCTGACGCCGATGCCTCGATACGAGTTCAGCATGGTGACGTCGGAGACGGTCGACATCATGTAGTTCTCGTTGCCGATCCATGCGCCGCCCGGCACCTCGAAGGTGTAGTTGTACGGCACCGGCTGGGTCGCGCTCTGCCGCGGGTAGTAGGTGGTCACGCCCATCACGCCCGCGCTGCCGCCGATCCGGAACAGCGACGGACCATCGTTGCCCGAGGCAAGATCCGCGATCACGACGGTGCCGTAATCACCGTGCCCCTGGTCCGGATCGCGCCGGTCGCCGCGCAGTGTGCAGAAGGCGTGCACCTCAAGGGTGTCGCTGACGACGTACCGGCCGGCCGGAAGCCAGACCGTGCCGCCGCCCGCGTCCTGGCAGGCGTATAGCGCATTCTGGATCGCCTTGGTCGAATCCTGTCGGCCACTGCGGTCAGCGCCGTACGAGGTGGCGTCGAAGTCCGCGACCACGGCGTCCTCGGTCGGGTTGACGGTGGACACCAGGGTGGGGTGCGGAACGACCACCGGCGACTCGCGGAGCTGCAGCTCCTTGACGATGAAGCTGTCCGCGCCTGTCATGGCGACCCGGACATACCGAGCCTTGAGCGTCGCGAAGCGGGTCAGGCTGATCTGGTTGCCGCCAGGCGAACCGGTGCGGCCGACCGTGGTGAACTGTTGGCCGTCGTTGGAGACCTGCACGGTGTAGTCGGGGGAGTAGGCCTGCCCCCATTCGACCCGTACGTCGTTCACCGGTCGCGACTTCTTCAGGTCTGCCTGGAGCCAGGCGTCGCCCGGGCCACTCGTCCAGGCGGTTTGGTGATCACCGTCAACCGCCTGGGCGGCACCTGTCCCACTGCTGGCGGTCGCCGTACCGGTGGTGGCGAAGTTCGTGTCGACCGTGGATGCGCTGAAGGCTGTGAGCTTGGCCTGGAGCGTCTGCAGAGCCGCCTTCACCTGTACGTCGGTAACGCCGGGGGTTGCTGCAACAGCCCGCGCGTCGTCGATCGCTGAGCGGAAGGTGGCTCGGCTGCCGACCGGGTACTGCCCGTCGCGTGTGCCTTCGCGAGCCGCCTTCTCGACCCGAGCGGCCTCGTCAATCAGGTCGAGCAGGCCCTCGGTGACATCGAGGACGGTGGCCACCTTCGCCACCCGCACAGCGGCGACCTTGAGATCGACGGCGCCGTTGCCGAGGTTGATCCGGAAGTCAGAGCCGTTCGACCGGTTCGTCATCACCGCGTCGGTGAGGGCGAAGGTGTGCGTCTTCCAGGTGTTCGTGTCGCCGTACTGGAACACCTCGGAGTTCTTGAACTTCTCCGGGATGGTGTCGCCCGGCGAGTCGTAATGCAGCCCGAACTGGCCGTTGCCCTCGTCGAAGTAGTCGACGCTGATCAGCACCAGGTTCCGGTTGTCGTAGAGGTAGGTGTCCGCCACGTTCATGTACATGAACGAGGTGCCCGGCGCGGGCGCCGCCCGATTCGTCTGCCAGTACGGACGACCATCCTGTACGCCGGTGATGAGGCCTTCCGGGCGATCGCCCGCTCGCGGCGTGATGCCGGACTGGATCGGGCTGGCGCCCAGTTCGGTGGATGCGCCGGCGGTGCTGATCCGGAGCGCCGAGACGGTGATGTCGGCGCTACCCGACAGGCGGAGGTCAGCGCCGCCGAGCCGGTCGTTGAAGCCGATGTCGGACAGGGAGAAGGTGCCGGTCTGCCACAGGCCGGTGTTCTTCAGTTGGACATCGTCGGCCGTAGCCGCGGGATCAGTGGCAGCGTCGTACTGGAGTTTGAGGGTGCCTGTGCCGCTATCGAGGTACGTCACGGTGACGAGCACGTCGTTAGTGTTGATCTCGTCGACGTAATCCCGATCGACGTCGAACGAGAAGAAGGCGGTGTTCGCTGCCTGGTTCGTTCGCCAGTAGCTGCGGCCCTGTTCGGTGCCGGTCTGCAGGCCGGCAGGGTCCTCACCGGCCGCTGGCTTCACCCCCAGAGTGGTGGGTGTTGCGCCGAGGTCGGCGCCCACGCCGCTCGGATACATGGTGGCTGCGCGGGCCTGCAGCGGTACGCCGACCAGCAGCAGAACGGCTGGTAGCACCCCCGCGAGCAGGCGTCGTCCGGACGAGCGTGCGGTCATCGAGAACCTCCAGGTGGCGGCCAGGAGCAGCAAGGGGACCGCTGCATGGCGTGATCTGCCGTACACACAGCGGTAACGTGCGTGTAAGTTAAACCATGCGTGTTACTTATTCAATAGCGAATCCTCAGGCGACCTTTCTGGCCCGGGAGAGGCCGGGGATGTCGCGCGGGCCGTGAATCGCTGCGCCGACCCGGTGCAGGCGGCGGTTAGGCTGCGCGATTGTGACCAGTGGAGCGGTGAGCGAAAGCGTGCCTGTCCCGGTGGCCTGTCGCCCCACATCCGGGCGATGACACCGCCGAGAAGAGTCAGGTCGTCCGCGTCATGGCCGCCCTAGCGATGCGCGGATCTTGGACGTTGGAATTAAGGTACGAGGATGAGTTTCCGGCTGGCGGCGTACGCCGTGTGCATCGAGGACGGGCGGGTGCTGCTCGCCCGTTCCGTACCACCGAAGGGCGAGAGTAACTGGACTCTTCCGGGCGGCAGGGTCGAGCACGCGGAGGATCCGTTCGATGCGGTGATCCGGGAGGTTGCTGAGGAGACCGGCTGCGATGGGGTGGTCGAACGCCTGCTGGGCGTGGACTCGAGGGTGATCCCCGCGGCCGACCGCTTAGCCGGCGGACCCGAGCACCAGAATGTCGGTATCTTCTACGGGGTCCGTATCACCGGCGGCCAACTCCGGCCTGAGCCGAATGGCGAAACCGCCGAGTCGGTCTGGACTCCGATCCCCGACGTCGCTTGCCTGCGCCGGTCATCGCTGGTCGACATCGGCCTCGCCCTGGCGCAGACCGTTCCGGCAACCGGCCACGTCGCTCCCGTCCTGGTCGGCGGCCTGATCCAGCACTGAGGCCACCACCAACATCTGCCTGGCCCGCTTGACCGTCATCTGGCTCACATGATCGGCAAGACAGGCTATAGCCGAACCCTCAACGGACACCCGCGCGGCGGGTCGTGAGGTGGTCACTCATGACCAAGGGCGGCGTCGGGTCCGGGTCTGCTTCGGTTCGCACGTGATCCTCGATAACCGAGCTGACGCGGGGCTGACTGACCGGTACGCCGCCGCGATGGTCCAGTGGCGCTTGGTTAGCGCCGGATTTCCGGCCGTTGGTCCTGAGGGCCCGTCAGACGGAGATGACCACCAGCAGCCTGCACTGATCAGGCGACGCCTACCAGATGGCGTTCCGCCTCGGCTGTCGGGCTCGCGACGAACGGCACTTGGCCCAAAAGGTTGAAGAAGTACGCTGATGCGTCGACCAGTCGGAGCAGGCCGGCCTCGTGGTTCTGCCAGCCGAACAGCAGTTCCCCGGCGAGGGTGTACTCGGCCGTCGGTATCGCGTGGTGGCCCAGCACGAGCCGGTCCGGGCCGACCTGCGGGTGGTGGTCGCCGCAACCGCACTCGGCCGTGATCACGATCGCGGTCAGTGATTCCGGCGAGTAGAGCCGCAGCCGGATCGTCGTACCGCGGGCGGTGAAGTGAGCAATGGTTGCCTCAGGCAACTCGACAAGCAGATCTACCGGTACGGCGTACGAGCCGGGCAGCAGGCGCAACCCACGGGACGGGAGCAGGTCGGCGAAAGAAGAGAGATTCATCGCGGCGAATCCGGATTCCTGTGTCAACTGGTGTCGGCGGGCGGGCCTCGGAAAGGGCAGGGCCTCGTGCGCCGGAGACGGCGCGCGTCAGCGACAACAACAGCAACAACACAGCGAGATTCGCATTCATCGAGCATGGCAGAGGCGAGTAGCACTGGCCAAATGTCGTCCGCTATCCGAGACCGCGCGTCCGCGATCAGGACATCAGTCGGCTTTCTTGCCGAACATGATCTCGTCCCAGCTGGGCACGCTGGCCCGCTTGGAGCCACGCCGGGCCGGCTTCTTCTTCGACTCAGCCGGGGTGGCGGCCTCAGCGTCGGTGCTTGCCGTGCTGTCTGACGCCGATGCGGCAGGTGAGGTCTCGGCCGGACGAGCCTCAGTTGGCCGCGGGTCAGCGCCCCGCGCCTCAGCGGGCCGCGGATCGGTCTGGCGCTGCTCGATCGGAGCCTCAGGCCCCGGCTGCTCCGGCGCAGGCCGCGAAGGCGCGACCGGCGGGGTGGTGCGGCGTTCGGTGAAGCGGTTCTCCGGTGTCGCCGCACGCGCCTCCGGCGCCAGCGGGGGAGTCTCGACCGGCAGTTGGGCCGACCGCTCCACGGCGCGGACCGCGGGGCGAACCGTCGGCTGCTGCTCGATCGGTACGTCGATCAGCGTCGGCTCGTCGTCCGGGCTCGGTATCGAGCGCACCCGCCGAGGGCCACGGCCGGCATCGCGACCCTGGTCCCGACCCGCCTCGCGAGCGGAGTCCCGGCCAACCTCCGGACCGGCACCACGGCCGGCGTCGCTCTCCCGGGCCGGGGTGCGGTCGCGCGTGATGCTGATGGCGTCCTCGAAGCCCGCTTCATAGCTGTCGGCGCCGTGGTCCGGTGCCAGGCTGATGTCGAAGTCAGCGACCGCCGCGAGCCTGCGCTCATTCGACTGGGGGACGGTGACCTGGGCCTGCTCGCCGACGAGCCAGCGGGCCTCCTCGTCGTCGGGTACCGCGTATCGGCCGGGAGCGTCGTACGCAAACATCGCGACGTGCTCGTCCTCGTCGGTGAAGTAGGAGACCTTGACGGCCCAGCGGCCGTCATCGCGGCGCCAGGCGTCCCACTCGGCCGAGGCGGGGTCGATCTGGCGGGTGCGGAGGCGCTCGGTGACCCAAGCGTCGAGGCTCCGCGTCGGGCCCTCGCCGCCGCGGCGGCGGACCGAGGCACGCTGGGCCAGGTTGGCGATGTGCTCGCGCTCGGCCAATACCGGGCCCGCGAACGCCATCACGCGTTCCATCGGCATCGAAGCGACCGCCGCGACCGCTTCGGGACTTTCGCCGGCGCGGATACGAGCCTGGATGTCTCGTGGGCGCAGGGCGCTCTCCATTTGAATCTCCAGCTGGCCGAGTCGGGCACGGTCGCCGCGCAGCGCCGCACGCAACCGGTCGTCGACCGGTACGGCGAACTCCTCACCCGTCTCTGCCACAGCCAAAATGATGGTCTTGCCATCCTGGCTCAGGCCAACGAGCTTCGCCTCGCGCATTGCCTTCTGTTCTCCTGTGCGGTTCTCGACAGTCTCTCCCGTGAAGTGGTGCCTGACCAAGACCGGCGCGCCGAGCCCGGCGGTCATTGTGGAGGCTACGTCACGAAATCACATCTTGCCTGCTCAGGAGGGCCTTTGTCGTCACACCAATCACATTAGTCACAACGCTGGGTCGCTACTCCGGCGGCATCGGGGAAAGCTGCTCGCGGAAGCGCGGCGACCTGCCACGCAGAGCGGCTGCCGGATGTGAGGAACAACACTCGCGAAAGCATCCTCCGCGACGGGCAAACCAACAACCCCTGGCAGCGATCAGAGTGAGGACCAAGCGATCAGCTGAGGGCCATGGGTTCGGCCGACCGGCGCGGAGCAGGGCGGATGAAGGCGGTCAGTGCGCCGGGGCGGGTGGCCGGGCCTGGCGACCAGGTCTCCTTGATCACGAGCCACGAAAGAGGTACCGGGGTTTGCGAGTGACTGGTCGAGGACGGTTCGCGCGCGGTGTCCACCTTTGTGCACCGCTCAGCCGTTGACCTCGGCTTGGAATGACCGGGCCGTGCACAAAGGGCGACCCGTCGTTCCAGTTTGTGCGCCTCCAGGCATCAATCGGCCTGCCACAGGCTGACGAGCTCGTACGACGGCTCGATTGCCCCGGCGGCCGAGCTCGTACGACGGCTCACGGGCCGGCGTGATCCCCCACCCCCGCCTCAGCCGGTTGATCCCAAGCGCCACACCGGTCGCGAGCACGTGGGCCGAGGCGGGTTGCTGCGGCTGTGGATCAGGCCGTCGGGTAGTTGGTGCGAACGGTCAGCGCGCGCCTCAAGTCGTCGGCTTCATCGCTGACCGACCGCCGGATCCCCGCGGCCACCGACTCGTCGGCCGTGAGTGCGTCGGCCAGCCGGACCACCCGCTCGTCGATCACCTGACTCGGGAAGGCGAGCTGGGCGCACCGTGCGACGACCCACCCGGATCGGAACTTGTCCGTCCCGGCAATCTCGGCGAAGTACCGGTCGAGGTACGGCGCGGTGAGCTCGAGCTGGGCCGGGTGCCAGAAGCCTTCGGCGGCGGCGTACAGCTCGTAGTTCGAGACCTCGGCGTCTGTCGTGATCAGCGTCCAGGCTCGTTCCTTCGCCTCCGGGGTCGGCAGCGCGGCGCGGCAGCGGGTCGCGTGCACCTCGCCCTCGGAGGACTTGTCGCGCGCCAGTTCCGCGTCGATCTCGGCGTCGCCGATCGCACCGAGCCGGGCCAGTTGCAGCGTGATCATCCACCGCAGGTCAGCGTCCACCGCCAGACCCTCCGGTACGTCGACCCCGGCGAGCCAGCTGTTGAGCAGGTCCGCGTCGGAGGTCAGCGGGACCGCCCCACGAGCGACAGCTAGCTGGAGGCTGCTGCCGGCCGGGGCGGAATCCAGTCGCGCAGTCAGTACGTCGGCAAGCCGGCCGCGGTACGGCTCGTAGGGAAGGTAGATGCCGAGCAGCCGCGTCCGCGCCCAGCCGACCATCGTGGCCACGGCGATGTCGCTGTCCTCGTGCGGAAGCTGGGCCAGCAGAACCTCGAACCCGAGCTGCGGGTCCAGCTCGGCATCGGCGGTCGCGTCGCGGATGCTGTTCAGGATCACCGCGCGCGTCACGCCGTCCTCGATCTTCGGCAGCACGGCCGGCAACTGCTGCAGGCTCTGCTCGTCCAGTCGGATCTTGGCCCAGCTGTCGTCTGCCGCGTCCGGCACGACGACCGCCACGGCCGGGTCCAGGTCGACCTCGACCTCGTCGGCGTCCAGGAGTACTGCGACGGAGATGCCGCGGCCCGACTCGTCGTACCCGCCGACGGTGAGCTGGTGCGGACGGTCAGCCGGGTAGGCGGTGGGGGCGACGCGGCGGAGCTTGATGCCGGTGGCGGTGCGCTCGGCGCTGATCGTGTCGACGCCCGGGGTGCGCAGCCAGTTCTGCGCCCAGGAGTCCAGGCCGACCGCGCCGGCCTCGGTCCACTTCGCGACCAGGTCGGCGAAGGTCGCGTTGCCGAACTCGTTCGCCGTGATGTGCGCCCTGACCCCGGCCAGGAAGACGTCGTCGCCGAGGTAGGCGGCGAGCTGCTTCAGCACGGAGGCACCCTTGGCGTAGGAGATGCCGTCGAAGTCCTCCAGCGAGGCCGCCGCGTCCTTGACCGCGTCCGAGGCCACCGGGTGGGTCGACGTCCGCTGGTCCGCCTGCAGCCCCCACCACTTGCGGATGAAGGCGAAGTCGATCCAGCTGTCGGTGTACCGGGTCGCGGCGGTGGACACCCGCTGGGCCATGTACTCGGCGAAGGACTCGTTCAGCCAGAGGTCGTTCCACCACTGCATCGTCACGGTGTCGCCGAACCACTGGTGTGCCATCTCGTGTACGACGGTCCGGGCCCGGCTGCTGCGTTCGCCGTCCGTCACGGCCGAGCGGAACACCATCGAGTCGCGGAACGTCACGCAGCCTGGGTTCTCCATCGCGCCGGCGTTGAACTCGGGCACGAACGCCTGGTGGTACTCCCCGAACGGGTACCGGTACCCGAACAGCCGGTGGTACTCGTCGAATGCCTGCCCGGTCACGGTGAACAGGTCCTCGGCCTCGCGGTCCAGGTGCTCGGCCAGCGACTGACGCGACACTAGGCCAAGCGGGATGCCATCGTGCTCACCGAGGATCTGGTGGTACGGCCCCGCGACCAGCGTGACGAAGTACGTCGACAGCGGCTTGGTCTCGGCCAGCTCCCAACGGCCGGGGGAGACCTGCTTCGCGGCGCCGTTACCGAGCACGATCCACTCCGGCGGCGCGGTCACCTTGACCTTGTACGGCGCCTTCAGGTCCGGCTGGTCGAAGCAGGCGAAGATCCGCGGCGCCGCGTCCAGGAAGGACATCGCGTAAAGATGGGCCAGTCCGTCGGCCGCGTCGACGCTGCGGTGCAGGCCCTCGCCGTCGTTCGAGTAGGCCATCGACGCGACCACGACCAGCTCATTCTCCGCGGCTAGGCCGCTGAGCGCCAACCGGCCGTCGCTGAGTCCGGCGACGTCGACCGCTTCGCCGTTGAGCGTGACAGAGGTCAGCTCGTCGGGACGGACGTCCAGATACGTGGACTGGGCGGCAGCGGAGAACACGATCCTGGTGGTGGACCCGAAGGTGTGGTCCCCCCTGGTCAGGTCGAGGTCCACCTCGTACGAGTGAACGGTGAGCGTGGCGGCCCGGGTGCGGGCGCCGGCGACGGTGAGACTCGGCATGAGCTGCATGCTATGTCGTACCTGGTGACCATTGCATGGGCCTTCAACGCTTCCGGGTAGGCCGACCTCTAGGGTTGACCCATGACCGAGATGGAGTACCGCCAGCTGGGCGATTCGGGCCTCGCCGTCAGCGTTGTCGGACTGGGCTGCAACAATTTCGGCGGCCGGATCGACGCAGACCAGACCAATGCCGTCGTGGCCGCCGCTGTGGATGCGGGGATCACGTTGTTTGACACGGCCGACGTGTATGGCGGCGAGCCCGGCCAGAGCGAGACACTGCTCGGTAAGGCGCTCGGGTCGAGCCGCGACAAAGTGGTGATCGCGACCAAGTTCGGTGGCGACATGAGGGGCGCGAACGGCCCGGACTGGGGTGTACGCGGGTCGCGGCGCTACATCCGCAAGGCGGTCGAGAGCAGCTTGCGCCGGCTCGGGACCGACTGGATCGACCTCTACCAGCTGCACCACCCCGACCCGGTCACGCCGATCGACGAGACTCTCGCCGCGCTGTCCGAATTGGTTGCTGAAGGCAAGGTCCGCTACATCGGCAGCTCCCAGTTCGCGGGCTGGCAGGTGGCCGACGCCGACTGGGTCGCGCGGACAGCCGGCCACGAGCACTTCATCAGCGCCCAGAACAAATACTCCCTGCTCGACCGGGTTGCCGAGGACGAGCTAGTCCCGGCCTGCGAGCACCTGGGGATCGGGATCCTGCCGTACTTCCCGCTGGAGTCCGGCCTGCTCACCGGGAAGTACAAGCGCGGCGAGGTCGCCCCGGACGGCACCCGGCTGGCCAAGATGCCAGACCGGCTCGCCGCCGCCGACTTCGACAAGATCGAGGCGCTCGAAACGTTCGCCGCCGAGCGCGATCTGTCGATCCTGGACGTGGCGATCGGAGGGCTCGCGGCCCAGCCGGCCGTTGCCTCGGTGATCGCCGGCGCGACCAGACCGGAACAGGTCGCCGAGAACATCCGCGCCGGCGCCTGGGATCCGACCCCTGAGGACTTGGCCGCGCTGGACGACCTGACGTGACCCTGATCCTCCTGCCACCGTCGGAGGGCAAGACCGGCCGGACCCGCGGCCGCTCGGTGGACCTGGAGATGCTCTCGTTCCCCGATCTCAATCCGGTCCGGGAGAAGGTGCTGGACTCGTTGGCCAAAGTGAGCGCCAGCGCGGACGCGTTCGGCGTACTGGGGGTGGGGGCGTCGCTCAAGGATGAGGTCGAGCGGAACACACGATGGCGGACCGAGCCCGCCGTACCGGTGTCGGAGTTGTACTCGGGCGTGCTGTACGACGCACTCGGTTATGCGACCTTGCCCGCTGGTACGAAGCGTCGCGCGGGTGCCCGGTTGATAGTCGTGTCTGCCGCCTGGGGCGCGTTGCGGATGGCCGATCGCGTGCCGCCGTACCGGTTGTCGATGAGTACGGCGTTGCCGGGGCTGGGCACGCTCGCCTCAGTCTGGCGTGAGCCGCTGGCAGGCTCGCTCGACGATACCGCGGGGGTGATCGTAGACTGCCGCTCGTCGACGTATGCCGCGGCTTGGCGGCCGAGCGGCGAACAGGCGCGGCGATGGGTCGCGATATCGGTCGTGCGGGAGCGCGGCGGTGTCCGGTCAGTGGTGTCGCACAACGCGAAACACACCCGCGGCCAGGTCGCCAGGCACCTGCTGGAGTCTGGCAAGGACCCGGGTACGCCGAAGGCGTTGCACAAGCTGGTCGCCGAGCGGTGGAACGCAGAGCTGGAGCGGACCACCGCCGGCTGGACCCTTACCGTCGTGGAGCACGACTAGCCCTCGAAGTGGGCCTTCGCGATCACGCCATGCACGCCGACCGTTCTGTCGACCACCTGTGAGACCTCGAAGTCGGCCGCCGCGGACAGGTAGGCGTATGCGACCGCCCGGTCCATGCCCAGGTCGTTCTGGAGGAAGTCGAGTGCGTTCACGACCGCTCGGCGCATGGCGATGTTCAGGTCGTTGACCTGACCACCCTGGCTGCCGTCCGGGTCGGACAGGCCGATCGGCACCCACGAGTCCGGCGTCTCCGCGAACGGGTAGTGGAACGCGACCGACGGGGCGTCGCCCGACCCCTTCTTGCAGACGGTCAGCCGGAACGTCGCGCGCAGCGAACCCTCCATCGCGGTGAGCGCGACCTCTCCGCCGCCCATCGCCATGTGCGGGTCGCCGACGTGGAACAGCGCACCGTCGGCGAACACCGGCAGGTAGAAGGTCGAGCGCACCCCGAGCAGGTTGATGTCGATGTTGCCGCCGCCGAGAGTCGGCGGAATCGAGTTGAGCGTCGGCGCCGTCAGAGATGACGAGTCTGCGAAGGCAACTCCCATCAGCCCCATGAACGGGTTGAGCGGGAAGGTCACCTTGCCGCGTGACCCTACCGGCATCACGCCGCTGGCAACGCCGCGCGGACCGCGCTCGACGGGCGTGAACACGGACACGTTGCCGTAGCGGGTGGGATCGCCGGTGGCCCGGCCATCGGTGCCGATGGGCGGCATCACCTCGTCGAGGCTGATCCCAGCCGGCGCGGCACCGCCGACGAGCCGGGGCAGGGCGCCCTTGCCGTGGCGGCTCGAGACCACGCCGTACGGGACTCGGGGGAGCATCGACAGCATCTCGACCTTGAGCACGTCGCCAGGCGCGGCGCCCTTGACGTAGATCGGCCCGGTAACGACATGGGGGCCGTCGACATCGAAGTTACGGGCGGTCCGGTTGTAGTCCTTGGCGATCGCAACCGCATCGTCCAGCACCTGGGACCGGCTGACGCCATGACCGGCGAAGTACTCGGCGGGATTGCGGCCCTGGTCCTCCAGAATGCCCTCGTGCGAGACCGTGTCGACCGTCACCGTCTCGCCCGAGCCGATCTGCAATACCGGCTTGCTCCCGAGCGACGGTACGTAACCCCATCGCACCTGGTCCGGTGTGGACTTCAGGTAGTGCTGTCCGTGGATCGGGCCACGTCCCGGCTGCAATATCTCACCGGACAACGCGCTTGGTCGCTGCGGTACGGCGTTGGCCCGGGTCGCTCCGATTGCGGTCGCCGCGACCCCGGCGGCACTTGCCGCGGCCGTTGCGCGGAGGAAGTCCCGCCGTCCTAGTCGCGCCCTCAATGCGTCCCGGACCTGGGCCACACGTTCGTTCGTCATCGTTGGTCTCCTCATTGGCCTAAGCAACAAGGTTTTACAGATGTGATGTTTCCTGAATCCGAAACTTTGTGAACGTGCGGTTACGCGAGCTTGATGAGGGGCGCGCGACATGGGCTCCGTTCTGATCACGCATTCATCGGGCCTTCGTGGTCAGGTGGTTCCTCTAGCGTCGCCTGATCCTCAGTTCCATCACCGCAGTTGCCGTACTGACAGCCTGGATCATCGGTGCCGGCTCAGCCGTGACCTGTTTCCGCATTGGCACATCGTGTCCGGCACCTGTGACACCCGCGAGGAGATGCTGAAGCGCGACGGCACCGGCGTCATTCTCGCGGGGGAGCAGAAGTCTTTTGTGAAGCGGACATAGCGCTGGTAGCGTCACGCGGGTCGTGACCTGATCGAGGAGGTGAGCCCCGTGAACACTGCAACCCCATGGGTGCTCCCCCTCGCGTTCACGATCGCGCGACAGCTGTAGGTGTCGCCGGGAGCGCCTGGCCCAGGCACTCTCTCGAAAGGCACCACGATGCATCTGAACTTCATCGCGGAGACGTCGTTGGACGGCGTCGTCGACCGCAGCTTCACCGTCGGGGAGGTTCCCGGCGTCCTCTGGTCGCCGGCGTCCGGCGCTCCCGGCGCTCCGCTTCTGCTCATGGGCCACGGAGGTGGCCTGCACAAGCGGGCGCCGGGCCTGGTGGCGCGCGCCCGGCAGGCGGTCGTGCGCGACGGGTTCCACGTCGCGGCGATCGACGCGCCCGGTCACGGCGATCGCGCCCGCTCGGACCAGGATCAGCAGTGGGTGGATGCGCTGTTCCGCGCCCGGGAGGAGGGTAAGCCGTTCGCTCCGATCATTGCCCCGTTCAACGGCTCGCTCGCCGAGCGCGCTGTGCCGGAGTGGCGGACGACGATCGACGCGCTGCAGTCGCTCCCCGAGATCGGCGCCGATGCGCCGATCGGGTACTCGGGCATGACGCTTGCGAGTGCGATCGGAATCCCCCTCGCGGTGGCCGATCCGCGTATCCGTGCGGCGATCTTCGGGGGCGTGTTCGTGTACGACGCCGTGCTGGAGGCGGCGCGGGGCGTCACGATCCCGATTGAGTTCCTGCTGCCGTGGGACGACGCCGAGATCGATCGCGAGTCTGGTTTGGCGCTGTTCGACGCGTTCGCTTCGGAGGAGAAGACGCTGCACGCGTTCCCGGGATCGCACTTCCGCGTGCCTGCGGAGCGGATCGATACGCGGTTCTTCGCGCGGCAGCTCGGCGGGGCCGTCGGCGTGCCGGCGCTCACTCCGCCCGCGTCCGCGAGCGCCTCCATGGAAGCACGGCCAGCTGGATGACGCCGAGGAGTGGGAGCACGAAGAACGAGGCGACGCGAGGAAGCATCCGCCCGGAGCGGTGAACGCCTCGAGGTCCATGCTCAACGCCTGCTGAGTCAGCCCTCTTCTTCCAGTAGCAGGCGGCGCTGTGCGTGCACACCGGCCTGGAACCGGGTCCGGGCGCCGAGCCGCTCCATCAGCTCGGCGACCCGGCGCCCGACGGTCCGGCTGCTCAGCGCGAGCTGCCGCGCGATCGCGTCGTCCTTAAGGCCGGCCGCGAGCAGCGTCATGAGCCGCGCGTCGGCCATGTCGACGCCGGCAGGCACGAGCGGCACGGCCTGGTCCCACAGCAACGTGAACATCTCGACCAGTGCATCCAGCAGCGCACACGGGTGAACCACCAGGGCGCTGTCGACGAGCTGGTCGACAGACAGCGGCAGCAGCGCTGCCCTCCGGTCGAACACGGCCAGCTTCATCGGCACCCGCGGATGCACCCTGGAGGTCTCACCGGCATCGGCCGCGCTGTAGGCATCGTCCACCCCACCCGGCACGTCGAGGGAGTCGGGAGAATAGATGCCACGGACAACGACCCCACCTTGAAGCAGCCCGCGCACCGTGGTGTCCGTTTCCTTCACCTCCGCCGCGTACGGCGGGCGGTCCAGCACCAGCAACTGGTTCTGGGTCCCGTTCAGCAGCTGGGCGAACCGGGCTGCGATCGCCTCCTGGCCGACGATCACCTCGACGAGGTTCTCCGGCCGGTGTTGCTCTTGGGCGCGCAACTCGGAGAGCATCACCCTGGCCTCTGCCCGGACCCGGTCCAGCTCGGCCCGGCGGACCGCGACCAGCGCGTCGATCGCCACGTCCGGCCGGGCAGGTAGCAACCGCGTTGGCTGGTCCGACGTACATGTGAGGAGGCCGACCTCCTCGAGTCGCCCGACAGATGCCGCGACGTCAACCTCGTCGCGGCCGAGCCGGTGGGCTAGCTCGGAGACGGTACAACCAGGTGCTGCGAGCAGAGCGCGGTAGGTCTCCTCCTCCGGGGGCATCACGCCGACCGTCTCCAGCATCCGGCCTCCTGACCAATTCACGACATGTCTGGCATCCGACACGGTATCTCGTGACATGACATGGCACGGACACCGTGGATTCGATACCACAGGGGGATGACTTCGCCGAAGAGACCGAGGGGCACCGCGCTGCGGCTGTTGCTGACCGGTGCCATCGCGCTATCCCTGGCCGCGTTCCCCGACTCCGGCCAGGCCGCGCCGGCATTTCCGGCTATGTCTGTCGAGGCTGGGAGCACCGTCACCCTGCTGACCGGCGACCGGGTCACCCTCGGTGGTCCGGACCGGAACGGCGAGCCGTCCGTCCTGATCGAGCCGCGCACCTCTGGCGCAGGCACCTTCTCGGTACGACGTGATGCCGGCAGGGTGACGGTGATCCCGCGCGAGGTGGAGTCGCTGGTCCCGGGTGTGCTCGACCCGGCGTTGTTCGACGTCACCGGCCTGGTCGAGATGGGGTACGACGACGCACATCGGGCCGATCTACCGGTGATCGTCCGGCAGGATGCACGGTCCCTTGCGGCGGGGGAAGTACAGATCCAGCGTGAGCTGCCCAGCATCGCCGCGGCCGCGGGTGTGCTGCCCAAGAACCGCGCCACCGGGTTCGGGACCCAGCTCGCCACCCGGCGTGCCGCCATCGAGAAGGTCTGGCTGGACCGTCCATTGCAGGCGACTTCGGTGTCCACTGCCCAGGCCACCGACGGCTATCTGAACCAAGTGAAGGCGCCTGCTGCCTGGGAGCACGGCCTCGATGGTCGAGGCGTGAAGGTGGCCGTTCTCGATACCGGCGTCGATGCAGGTCATCCGGCATTGGCCGGCAAGGTGACGGCGGAGTCCGACTTCACTGGTGGCACCAGTCCCGCCGACGGCAACGGTCACGGCACGCATGTCTCCTCGCTGATCGTGGGTAGTGGCGCAGGCTCGGACGGCGCCCGGCAGGGCATCGCGCCCGCTGCCGAACTGATCTCCGGCAAAGTCCTGGCCGATGACGGCTTCGGGCAGGAGTCGTGGGTCATCGCAGGTATGGAGTGGGCCGCCGCGCAGCACGCGGACCTGGTCAACCTGAGCCTCAGCTCTGCGCCGTCCAACGGCGACGATCCGGTCGCGCTTGCACTGGACCAGCTCACCGCGCAGACCGGCGCGTTATTCGTCGCGGCAGCCGGCAACCGAGGCGGCTTCGGAGCTGATCCCTACACCATCGGCAGTCCCGGCGTGGCCGCCTCGGCCCTGACCGTCGGCGCAGTGGACGGCACGGACCGGCAGGCGAGCTTCTCCAGCGAAGGGCCGACACGCGGTACCTACCGGCTCAAGCCCGACCTGGTCGCTCCAGGCGTCAACATCCTCGGCGCTCGTGCGGGTGCTCGGGATGGCAATCTGTATGTCGCGATGAGCGGCACGTCCCAGGCCACCCCGATCGTGACGGGCGCGGCCGCATTGCTGCTGCAGCAGGACCCGAACCGCAGCTGGCAACAGGTGAAGGCACAGCTGACAAGCTCGGCGGATGCGACCCCGGTCTACACCGGCTGGACGCACGGCAGCGGCCGGCTCGACCTGCAGCGCGCCACCGGCAGCACCGTTTCAGGCGACTTGTCGTCGGTGGACTTCGGCTATCTCCGCTACCCAGACAAGTCAGTGCGAACCCGCAACCTGACACTCACGAACAGCGGGCAGGAGCCGGTTACGGTCTCGCTGACAGACCAGGAAAGCAGCCAGGCCAACGCGACAGCACCTGCGGACGCAGTTGTCGCCGAGCCCGCAACCCTGACGATCCCTGCCGGCGGCACAGCCAACACAACAGTGACAGTCGACCCCGCCGTGCTCCCGGACGGCATCTGGCAGGGCGGCGTCGACGTACTCGGTGCTGATCAGCAGCGCCTGCTCCACTTCGCATTCGGCGCTTATGACGAACCGGAGCGCTACGACTTGTCCGTCAAGGTGCTGGACCGCACCGGTGCGCCGTACGCGGGTGGTCAGGCGTCGGTGTTCAACTACGACACGGGCGGCTCCAGCACCCTGACGCTGGATGCGAACGGCTCGGCCTCGGTCCGGATGGATCCAGGGCGCTACAACATCTTCTCCGCAGTCACCACACCGGCAAGCGGAGATCGACCGGAGACCTTCGCGCTGGCCGGGACTGCAGATCTTGCCGTCACCGGCGATACGTCGTACGTCGTGGACGCCCGGAAGGCCCAGGTATTGGGTGCGCCGACGGTGGATGGCAGCAAGACCACGCTGACTGAGGCGGCGCTGAGCATCTCCCGGCACAGCGACAGCCGCGGTCTCAGTGACTTCTACTTCTTGAGTCCTGAGCAGATCAACGCCGGCACCGTCTTCGTCCAGCCGACCTCGAAGGCATCACACGGCAGCTTCGAGGCCAGCACTCGTTGGCGGCTCGATGCCGTCGGCCCGATCCGCAGCGGCGACCCGGCGGTCTACGAACTGTTGCTGCCGAAGGACCAGTTCTCGCTCCCGTTGTCGCCACGGCTGGATCACCGCGCGCTGTCCCGGATGGCGCGGGTGGAAAACTCATTCGACAGTTTTGCCGGCGCCGGCACCCAGGTAGTCGAGCGAGCCTGGTCAACCGGGGCAACCGGTATCGGCTGGGTGAGCCGCCGTCCGGTCGAGGTGCCGTCGAAACGGGTGGAACTGCTCAGCGCCAACCCGGCCGCGGAGTGGAACCAGTGCCTGACCTTCACCCCGGCCAGTACGACGAAACTGTGCGACCTCGAGAACCTGCCCTATTCGGAGGGGGAGCGGACCAGTCGTAGTTTCGGCGTCGGCCTTCACCCTGCTGCCTTCAGCGCCTCACACACTCCTACCTATCTGTTCGCCGACGTCGGGTTGGCCGACGCCTTCCATGCGGGCAAGCCGCCCGCCTCCGCGGTCAAGAGCAGGAGACTCGCGCTTTACCGCGATGGGAATCTGGTCGGCGCGACGACCAACGGCTCGACCTACTTCCCGATCCCCAACGGGAGCGCGCGGTTCCGGCTGGAGCAGAGCTGGAGCCTTGATCCCACCGTCTTCCCGGTGTCGTCCCAGGCCTCGACCACGTGGAACTTCACCTCGGCACCGCCGCCCGACCCGACCAAGGCGACCGGCACCGTGCCGTCCTTGCTGTCCATCGGGTACGACGCCGATGTGGACGGCCTCGGTCGAGCGGCGGCCGGCCGGCCCCTCCAGATCGGCTTGCGGGTCGGGCATCTGGTCCATTCGCCATCGTCCGAGATCACCGGCGCAAGACTCTCGTACTCGCTCGACGGTGGTGTCGGGTGGACACCGGCCGTGGTGGTCCCGACCAAGGATGGCTACCGCGCAATCGTGCCGCCCCGCGACTTGTCGCCCGGCAGCAGCCTGTCGCTGCGGGCCACTGCGACTGATGCAGCCGGCAGCAGCATCACCCAAACAGTGATCGGAGCGATACCGATCCACTGAACCGCCCTGGCACGCCCGCCCTCAAACCTTCGTCGGTCCTTAGTTGCTCGGCGTGTCGCGGTTCATCGGTCCCAAATTGCCATCGGGTGTCCCCATCCACAATTGCCCGGCTGCTTTGGGCGAAGCGGCCCCGCTTCACCCAAAGCAACCGGAGCTTTAGGAGGTGTAGACCTCGAACTCGGAAACCTGGCCCGCCGGCCAGGCTGTGTTGCCCGTGAACGTCAGCCGCAGGTAGCGCTGCGAGGTCGCCGGGAAGGTGATCGTCGCAGTGTTACCGGTGCCCGGGTTGAACGTGTAGCCGGTCGAACTCTTGATCGTCGAGTAGCTCGAACCGTCCGTACTGCTCAGCACTGACAGGGTCTGGGTCCGGGTCCCCCAGGCCGACGACGGCGGCAGTTTGAGCACGATCTTGCTGACGCTCTGGGCGGAGCCGAGATCGACGGTCAGCGATTGCGGGAAGGAATTGTTAGTGCTCTCCCAGTAGCTGTTCGCGTCGCCGTCGACAGCGTTGCCCGCCGGGAACCCGCCCTGCGAACCGGTCGCGCTGATCGGATGACGAAGCGCGAGGTTTCCGGTTGCCGGGGGAGTCGTCGGCGGAGTGGTGGGCGGGGTCGTGGGTGGCGGGGTTGTCCCGCCCCCGTTGTCGCCGCCGTACACCGGGGCCGGCCACGGACCGCAGTACGTCGAGCTGAAGCCGGAGTTGCCGCCTTGGTCGACAAGGGTGGTCAGTGCGTCGGGACCCTGACAGTTGTAGGTGCCGGCCTTGCCGATGCCGGTGGCAACGACATTCTTGATCGTGCCGTAGGCGTGCGACTGGTACTGGATGGCGAAGGTGCCGGCGCCGGTGATCTTGATGTTGGTGAAGTGGATGTCGTTGGTGTTGCTGTCGATGAACTGGATGGCCTCGTAGTTGCTGTCGAGGATGTCCGTGTCGGTCACGTTGATGGTGCCGTTGAGCGCCGAGTCGCGACCGTCGAACCAGAGCGCGCCGACCCCGAACTGCCAGTTGGAGTCCAGTACGCCGGCCCGGATCGTCGTGTTGCGCGCAACCGTCGTGGTGCCGGCCAGCGGTACTGCGGCGAACCGGTTGGCGATGTGGATGCCGCCGCCCTGGTTCTGGGTCTCGGACACCACGTTGTCGCTGACGGTGTTGTTGCTACCGCCGTAGATCGCGATGTTGTTCGCCAGGATCGGCGCGACCACGGTGTTGAAGGAGAACGTGTTGTCATGGTCGGCGTTGTGCTCCGACCACATGGCCAGACCGTCGTCCCCGGTGTTGCGCCAGAAGTTGTTCGTGACGGTGACGTGGCTGATCCCGTTGTGCAGGTTGAGCCCGTCCGCGGTCTGGTCGAGGATCCGGTTACCCGTGACGGTGAGGCCGTCGAACGGGCCGTCCAGCCAGAGGCCGACCTTGGTGTGCTGCAGCCACAGCCCGGAGACCACCGAGCCACCCCCCAGCGCGCCGCCGATGGCGTTCGACTGGTCGCAGTCGACGCGCTCCTTGACCTCGCCGATGATGGCGAAGTTGTAGAGCTTCACGTTGGTGCTTGCACCGGGGGTGCCCGGGCCGCTCGGCGTCGTGGAGCTGCCGCAGCTGGCCGGCTCGCCCTTGCCGAAGATGCCGGCGCGGATGCCGTGGAGTTCCGAGTACCACGGTCCGGCGCCGCGGAGGGTGACCTGGTCGACGGTGATGTGGTGGTTGAGGATGAAGGAGCCCTGCGGGATCCACACCTCTTTGCCCTGGCTCTTCGCCGCGGCGACGGCAGCGTCGAACGCGTTCGCGTCGTCCGTGGTGTCGCCGGGGGTGGCACCGTAGGCGGTCACCGACAGCGAGTTCGCCGGCTGGCCCGCGGGACCAGCGACCTGCTCGAAGTCGGCGAGATCGACCGTCGTCGCCGGAGCCGACCCCGAGTCGATCTGGACCTTGATCTTGGTACCTGCCGGCAGAGTGCTGCCCAGCAGCGCACGCGTCTCGTCGTAGAAGTGGTGCCCATGGCCGTCGCCAGGCCGGTTGGTGAACGGGTACGAGCCGTAGTACCAGCTGTAGCGGGAGGTGAGGCTCAGGTCGCGGTTCTTCGCGCCGTTCACGTAGAGGGCGGCCGTGGCGTCGAGGCCGACGCCATCGCCGGAGTCCGGCAGGCTGTACCGGAGGTCGATCGAGTTGGCCGGCGCGGTGAGGGTGAACTCGACGTATTTGCCCTGACCGGCGAGCGTGACGGCCTGCCGGCCTGATGCTTCGCCGGCGAGGGTCTCGGCGGCACGGCCACTGATGAGCGTGCCGTTGGTGGCGGCGCTCTCGGCCTCCTGCTCGAGGAAGGGAACCGTCGCACCACGACCGGCGACGTCGAAGACCGAGTTCGCCGCCGCTGATGCAGCGACCGCGGGCGTCGGGCTGTGGACGGACGTGATGACTACGGCCGCGGCAAGACCTGAGGCGGCCAGAACGGCGGCTATACCGGTGCCGAGCTGCCGTCTCCGTGGCTTGGATGGTTGGTTTCTGGGCGCGCTGAAGACATCAGTGGAGGACATGGGGGCGGCACTCGCTTTCCTGGGGCGTGGGGTGCGAGGGAGGGGGAACCGGTGATCTGCCGGCTTCAGTGTTGCTCTCTGTAATGCGGAGCATACAAATTTGTAACACCCGAGCGCAATAGTTCAATCGCGCTACGCAAAAATACGACTGCAGGTCATTGGGCCTTGGCGCTGCGACGAGCGAACCCGCGCCAGATCGTGCGTTGGAGCAGCAGCGTCGCCACCCCGGCGAGCGTCATCCCGGCCAGGTTGATCCCCAGTTGCGCCGCCGAACCGCCCATCTGCCGCGGCGCCCAGACTGCTGTCGACAGGGCGAGATCGCCGGCGGCCGGTACGGTCGTCACCGAGATGAAGACGCCGACCAAGGCGTTCGAGCGGCCCGCGGTCTGTGAGAGCACGCCTGCGCAACCGGCCAGGACGGCGACCACCACGGACCACCGGTCCGGCCGCCAGATGAAGCCGGTCAGCGGCCGGGCCGCGGTCACGTCGCCGACGTCGATCCAGCCCACGGCCCGGGCCAGCAACGCGAAGAGTGTGGTCACCATGATCGCCAGCGCGAACCCCTGGAGCAGCAACAGCAACGATCTGTACGTCAGCCCACGCTTGCCCAGGGCAATCCCGAGCGCCAGCGCGGCGACGACTCCGAACTCGGGGCCGACCACCATCGCGCCGACCACCAAAATGGCCGAATCGGTGACGACGGCAACGGCCGCGATCATCGTGGCCAGGGTGAGGAACGTGTAGTACGCCCAGGACCCGCCGACCTCGGTGTAGGCCTGATCCACCACGGCGTCCCAGATCACCGCATCGTCCGGCGCGCCGGGTGCTGCCCGCTCGGTCGCACGGGCATTCCTGGACGGGGCGGCGTGGACTGCCATCAGAGCCACCGCGCCGTCGTCGTACAAGCCCTGATCTTTCAGCCAGGACAGCACATCGGAGGCGGCCTCCCGGGTCACGTCACACTCGATGACGTCGCCGGCCGGCCGGAGCGCGGCCGCCGGCAGCCGCACCACGCTGGTCAGCCGGTCATCGGCGACCAGCGTATCCAGAACATGGCCGGTGCGGTCGGACGGAACGATCAGGCGTAGATGCATCACCGGCCAATGGTGACAGGCCCGGCACCGGATCCAGCCACGCCGATTCACGTGGGCCGGTTAGTGGCTGGTGTGGGACAGTTTTCCGGCTAGTAGCCGATCTGGATCGCGGTCATGACCGGCAAGCGTACGGATAGCCCCCGACAGTGAGACAAGTCAGCGGACACCCTTACTGAGAGAGCGGAGAGAGGGACCGTCACCTTCGGTCTCGACGGGGTTGATGTGTCAGGTAGGGATCGGGAAGGCGAGCGTGAGGGAAGCGTTGATGACGTGTCGAGGAGTAGAGGTGGCATCGAAACCGGGCCGATCGGTGGTGGTTCGGGATGAGCCTGGCGGGTGCCCGTCTATTGGTCAGGTGGTGTCCGGCATGAAGGCGACGCGAGCCCCGTCGGCGGCTTTTGCATTGAACGTTGGAAGGTTGGGGCTGTGATGCGCGTTGTTCGGGTGATCGGCGTGCTCGAACCGGGGGGCGCTCAGCTGTCGGCGTTGCGGCTGTCGCGGGCCCTGGCCGGCATCGGGGTCGACTCGTCGCAACTGTTGGCCGGGGACGCCAGCGAGGCGGGCGTTGGCGTCGCCGGCCGCTACGGCGGGGCGATCGAGGCATTCTCCCCCGGGGAGAGGCGGGGGCTGCAGTGGACGCCGGACGGTGCTTTCGTCGATTGGCTCCGCCCCCGACTCGTCGGTGCGGACCTCGTCCACGCCCACATGTTCGGCGCGTGGTGGGCGGCCGCCGAAGCGCTGGAGGGTGTCGGTACGCCGCTGGTGGCCAGTGAGCACAACGCGGTGACCTGGCCGCACGGCGATTACAGCGCGGCGGCGAAGACCGCCGCGCTCAGGCTGGCCGCGTTCTTCGCGCACGGCCCGGCGGCAAGGGCCTTCGCCGCAGACCTCGGCCTCGATCCTCGTTCGGTGCACGAGGGACGCTCGGCCGTCGAAGGCCTCGATGCGTCGCCGCTGCCCGATCTGGCGACTCCCCGTTTGACCTTCACCGGCAGGTTTCGCGAAGACAAGGGACTGGACGTACTCGTCGAGGCGTTGCCGCTGCTCGCCAGAGAATTGGGCGAGCTGCCCCACTGCTACTTCGTCGGCGACGGACCGATGCGACCGTGGCTGGAGCGCCGCACCCACGAACTCGGACTGGCCGAGCGGGTCCGATTCACCGGCTGGAGCGACGAACCAGCCCGCTACGTGGCCGGAGCGTCGGTGCACGTCGTGCCGTCCCGCGAGGAAGCGTGGTCGCAGTCGGCGGTCGTCGCGATGGGACTGGGCGTGCCGGTCGTCGGCACCGCCGTGGAGGGATTGCCGTTGACGTTGGCCGACGGTCGCGGCCTACTCGTGGCCCCCGAGGACCCCCGCGCGCTCGCGGCCGGCATCGCCGGCATCCTGCGCGGCGATGAGCGCACAGACCTCGACGGTGGCCGTGCGTACGCCGCGCGCTTCGAGGCCGGACATGTGGCCGCGCAGTACGCCGCCGTCTACCGCGGTGTGATCGACGAACACCGGGTTGGGTGAGGTCGGGGCCTGCCTTAGCCTGACCACCCCGCCGGTCCGAGCACAGTGGACGATCAACTAGGCAGCGCCGGCGCCGGCGCCGGCGACTCGTGGCCGGCGCCGGAGCTTCGATTCCGAACTCGTAGCACCCGCGGTCCCTCTCGCATCATTCCGCGCCCTCAGCCGTGGTGAGGCCCGGTGACCGGGCCCGCGCTGCCAATCTTGGCCACGGCCACGCCGGCCCGGTCGGCCTGACGGTCGAAGTCGTGCCCGGTCTCGTGCTCCCAGCGTCGCAGGACCTCCTGTTCCCCGGGCCGCTCGGCGTCGTCGAGGATGACGGTCGCGCCAGGGGCGAGCAAGTCACACAGGACGGGCAGTGCGGGGTAGCGCGCCAGCCCGTGGCCGGCGGTGTAGGCGGGTGGGCCGTCCACCAGGAGCAGGTCGATGGGGTCGCCCCGCAGCGCAGTGTGCAAACCCCTGGTGAGGGCGGCGTCGTCGTACCAGCTCAGGCCCCGCTCGGCGCGTGGGTGCGGGGCCAGGGGCGCGTGGACCACCACAACGTCGGACCCCGTGCCTTCGCGGTCGAGCTGCTCGGTCACCCACTGCGCCCAGCGGGCGTCGTGCTCGACGGCCGCGATGCGGAAGCCGCCCACCGGCGAGCGCTGGCAGAGCAGACGGGCGAGGAGCACCGTGCTGATTCCGCTGCCGAGCTCGACGACCCGGCGCCGCCCGTTGAGGACGATGTCGTTGAAGACGGTCGCGAGTCCGGCCGGCCGCATCGCGCCCGAGCCCCATGGCAGGTATGGCCCGGGTAGCGCGGCGAGAGCATGCAAGGCAGCCTCGTCGGAGAACCCCCGACCGGTCGGGGACGGGGACGGGGGCGGGAGCGGGAGATCGGATGCGGCCACAGCTGACCGTATCGCGCGACAAGGCCGTCCCAGGTCAGGCTGTCACCAGCCCGGGCCGCCGGATCGGCCTGTGCGTACTGGGCGGAGCAGGGCTGGCTGGCCGGGGATCCGTTGGTTCGGATCCGGACTCGGCCGATGCCCGCGGCGCGGGATCGGGCGCTCAGTGCGATGGAGGTCGAGGTCGTGCTGGGGCTCGATGTCCCGCTGCGGGAGCAGGTGTTATGGAAATGGCTGTATGAGAGCGCGGCCCGGACGCAGGAACTGCTGCTGCTCGACGTGCCGGGTCTGGATCCAGCACACCGGCTCGGGAAAGATAGTCCGCAACTTCGACGGGGGTACTCAGGGCACCGTAGCGGCGGCAAGGATGGATTGACGGTGGTAACAGCCGTTGCCACCGGAACTGAGCAGCCAGGGCACTAACGCCGGATTTCGTTCCAGTATCACAGGCCAACAACACCCTGGCTCTGCGAGGTGTGGCCCCGACTCTAGAAACCAACATGCAACCGATGGTTGCGTGAATGGAGATCCTGGTCTACCGTGATGTGCAACCAAACGTTGCGGAAGGCGGGAAGATCATGGAGTTCGGAAGCATCGAGCGCGAGATCCACATCAATGCCTCGCCGGAGGTGGTTTTCGCGGTGGTCAGTAGCCCGGAGCACTTGAGCGAGTGGTGGGCTGACGAGGTCGAGCTCGAGTCGGCGCCCGGTGCCGTGGGGGAGCTCGCCTGGAACGGGAAGACCGGGACGCGGGAGATGGTCGTCCCGTTCACGGTGGTCGAGGCGGAGCCGCCGCGGCTGTTCTCGTTCCGCTGGGTTTATCCCGAGGGGGAGGCCGCGGATGCGACGAACTCGTTGCTGGTGACGTTCGAGCTTGTCCCGTCGGGCGCGGGGACGGTGCTTCGACTGACTGAAACCGGGTTCCGGGAGAAGGGCTGGGAGATCGCTGTGCTCGAGGACCAGTACAAGGAGCACTGCGTGGGCTGGGATTTCTACATTCCGCGGCTGGGGGAGTACGCCGTCAAGCTGGGCTCCCTGCAATGACCACCGTGATCGACGACGACCTCTGGTCAGCGGTGGGGGACCCGACCCGGCGACGGATGCTCGACCTGCTCCTGGCGGATGGCGGTGGTACGGCGACCACCCTCAGCGAACAGTTGCCCGTGACGCGGCAAGCAGTCGCGAAGCATCTCGGTGTGCTCGACCGCGTCGGTTTGGTCCACGGCATGGCGGCCGGACGGGAACGGCGCTACCAGGTGGACGATGCGCAACTCGCCCGCGCCGTAGCGCAACTCTCCGCCGTGGGGGCGACCTGGGATGCCAGATTGCGCCGCATCAAGCGGATCGCCGAAGCAATTCAGCGCAGCAAAGAGCAGCACAACCAAGAGCAATGAATCAAAACCTGAACCCTGGAAAGAGGAATTGACATGGTGGACATCCTGCACAAAGTCGGCGTCAAGTCGTCCCTGGACGACGTCTACGACGCATTGGCCACGCGCGACGGCCTCGCGGACTGGTGGACGAACGACACGCAAGGAGAAAGCAAGGTCGACGGCGTGCTCCAGTTCCGCTTCGACGCCGGCGGCTTCGACATGAAGGTCCTCGAGCTCGAGCCCGCCAAGCGCGTGCTGTGGCAAGTGGTGGACGGGCCCGCGGAATGGGTCGGCACGAAGGTGAGCTTTGACCTCAGGCAGGAAGGCGACTACACCGAGGTGCTGTTCAAGCATCAGGGCTGGAAGGAGCCGGTCGAGTTCATGCACCACTGCAGCACCAAGTGGGGCGTGTACTTGATGAGCCTGAAATCGCTGGTCGAAACCGGGAAGGGCGCACCGGCACCGAACGACGTCAAGGTCGACCACTGGGACTGACACCGACCTGAGCAGCTGGGCCCGCGGGGAGTCCGTGGGCCCAGCTGCTTGTCCATCTACGATTGGATGATCACAGAGGCGCTGGCGGAGTCCTGAGGGGAGTGTCACCCCCCTCTCCAGCCACGACTGGTAAACCCTCAACATTCGGAGTCGCAGTATTCCCCGTCAAGAGCCGGAGAGTCGAGCATGACTGCGGGGCTGGTGGAAGTGCCATTCGCTCCCGCCAGGCGGCCCCAATGGGCTCAAGCGCTCTTGCTCTGGCACGCTGGTTCGCGTGATGGATGACTTTGCTAAGGAGTACCTTCACGACGGCCTGCGCTGGGTGCGTCAATCGCTGCTGTTCAAGTTGGAGGGGCTGTCTGAGTACGACGTACGGCGTCCGCTCACGATGACCGGAACCAATCTGCTTGGCCTGATCA
>JAWWPC010000261.1:0-7795 GCA_033851055.1 Kribbellaceae bacterium
TGGATTCCGGGAAGCTGCCAGGGCTGGTCGGCTCACAGCCCACTTTTGTCGCCAGCTTGATCCGGTCACGGACGCCGGGGCGTCGCGCGCACCAGCGCCCGAGCAGTTCCTCGCTCTGGCCGCCGTGACCGCTCGGGTCCTGCCAGAAGGAGTAGCAATTGGCCGTGTCGATCCGGACGCCACCGGCGTCCACGTACGCGTCGAGCAGGGCGAAGGAGGTCGTCTCGTCGATGCGGGTCCCGTACTCCATCGCTCCGAGAGCGATATTCAGTTCAGTCATGCCCCCAACCCTCTGATCTGGAGTCCACTCAAGGTCAAGCCCAGGTGAGCCGGTGGCTAGGTTGGACGACGGGGTCGACCTTTGTGCACGGCTTAGCCAACCCAAGCCGGTGGCAACGGCCGCCGCGGTCGTAGTGGCCAGTCGATACAGGGGACCGGGGCTGAGGCGGTGAGTTGGTATGGGGAGTGGCGGCGCTGGCGGGTCAGGTGCCGCGGGTTGAGGTGCGGACTACCAATTCGGGGGTGAAGGTGACTCGTTGGTGCTCGTGGTCGGGGTTCGCAGACTCGTCGAGCAGGAGTTCGGCGGCGGTCTTGCCGAGGAGTTGACGCGGTTGCCGGACGGACGTCAGCGGTACGGCGGCCGCCGCGGCGAACTCGATGTCGTCGTACCCGATAATGGCCAGGTCCTCCGGCACCCGCAGCCCCAGGCTTACGCACTGCTGCAGCAACCCGAGTGCCAGCAGATCGTTGGCGCAGAATGCGGCGGTGGGACGTCGCTCCAGCGGCAGCCCCGCCAGCCGTTGACCAGCTCCGCGGCCCTCGGCGACGGTTAATGCGCTTGTGACCAGTTCGACCAGGTTCCCGGCCGGTAGTCCAGCTCTTTCGAGTGCTTGCCGGGCGCCCTGGCGGCGATCGGTGACCTGGCCGATGTTGGTCGGGCCGCCGACGTAGGCGATCCGGGTGTGGCCGAGCTCGATCAGGTGTGCGAGCGCCACCTCGCCACCGAGTACGTCGTCGACCGCGACCGAGCAGTGCTCGCCGTCGTCGATCGCGCGGTCCACCACGACCACCGGCGTACCGCGGGCTGGCAGCGTGGTGAGGCGGGAGGAATCGGGATCGACCGGGGTGATCAGGACACCCTGAACCCGCTGCTGCTCGAGCAGGTCGAGGTAGTCGGCCTCGCGCCCGGCGTCTTCGTTGCTGTTGCAGAGGAATACCGACAGGCCGGCCTCACGCGCCGCATCCTCGATTCCGCGGGCCACATCGGTGAAGAACGGGTTGCCCGCGTCCAGCATCAGGTAGGCCAGGATCCGGCTACTGCCGGCGCGCAACTGCCGGGCGGACTCGTTGCGCACGAACCCGAGCGACTCCATCGCCTGCTCGACCTTGGCCCGGGTGGTAGTGCTGACCAGTTCAGGCCGGTTCAGCACGTTCGAGACGGTGCCCAGCGAGACCCCGGCCGCGGCTGCGACGTCTTTGACGCCGGCCGCCGACCTGATCGGCACGCCGTTGCGCGCGCGTCCGCCCGCTGCCCGACCTGGTGCCACGCGGCCTCCCTGGTTGAAACGTGATAGCGGACGAAGCCTAACCCCTTCAAAGGCGATTCCGGCACGAATCAAGCCGAGGTCTTGACGGGCGAACAGCGCGGCGCTTACTTTCGTGCAATCTCCTTGAAACCTTTCAGCAACGGAGGCGAGCATGCCGACTGAGGTGCCGCTTTTGCAGGTGCGCGAGGTGTCGAAGTCCTTCGGTGCCGTCGCAGCCGTGCAGAACGTCTCGTTCGACCTGTACGGCGGGGAGGCACACGCGCTGGTCGGCGAGAATGGCGCGGGCAAGTCCACGATCGTCAAGATGCTGGCCGGCGTGCACCGCCCGGACAGCGGCACGCTCGAGATAGACGGCACCCCGGTGGAGCTCAACACACCCGCCGATGCCAAGGCGGCGGGCATTGCGGTGATCTACCAGGAGCCCACCCTCTTCCCGGATCTCTCGGTCGCGGAGAACATCGCGATGGGCCGCCAGCCGCTCGGCCGCTTGAACACCATCGACCGTACGGCGATGAGCCGACAGGCCGGGCAGCTCTTCGCCAGGCTCGGCGTCTCCATCGACCCCAGCCGCCCGGCGCGTGGTTTGTCCATAGCGGACCAGCAGTTGGTGGAGATCGCGAAGGCCCTCTCCGCCGAGGCGCGAGTGGTCGTGATGGACGAGCCGACCGCCGCCCTGACCGGTGTCGAGGTGGAGCGATTGTTCGCCGTGGCCCGGTCGCTGCGCGATGACGGTGCCGCGCTGCTGTTCATCTCGCACCGGTTCGAGGAGATCACCGCGCTGTGCGAGCGGGTCACGATCATGCGCGATGGCAAACACGTCTCGACCGATCTGCTCGCCGACGTCACCGTGGACGAGATGGTCCGGCGGATGGTCGGCCGCGACCTCGGCGCGCTGTACCCCAAGCAGGACGTCGAGCCAGGCGCGGTCGTCCTGACAGTCGACCGAATCAGCCGGGACCCGGTCTTCGCCGACGTGTCGTTCGAGGTCAGGGCAGGCGAGATCGTCGCGTTGGCCGGACTGGTCGGGTCCGGGCGGTCCGAAGTCGTGCAGTCGATCTTCGGGGTCGACCCTCGCGACGCGGGAACGGTCAAGATCGGCGGCAAGACGCTGAAGGCCGGGTCGCCCCGCGCGGCGATGGCTGCCGGTGTCGCGCTGGTGCCCGAGGACCGCCGCCAGCAGGGCCTGGTGATGGAGCTGTCGATCGAGCGCAACGTGACGCTGCCCAGATCGCGCGCACTGTCGAGGCTGGGCTTCCTGTCCGGTGGCAGCGAACGGAGCTCGGCCAAGGAGTGGACCGAGCGGTTGCGGACCAAGTACCGCCGCCTCAGCGATGAGGTCGGCATGCTGTCCGGTGGCAACCAGCAGAAGGTCGTGCTCGCCAAGTGGCTCGCGATGGCGCCGCGGCTGCTGATCGTCGACGAACCCACCCGCGGCATCGACGTCGGGACCAAGGCCGAGGTGCACCGGTTGATGTCGGGCCTCGCGGCGGAAGGAGTCGCCGTACTGATGGTGTCGTCTGAGCTGCCCGAGGTGCTCGGCATGGCGGACCGGGTGCTGGTGATGCGGGAGGGCCGGCTGGTCGCCGAGCTGGACCGCGAGCGAGCCACCGAGGAGTCGATCATGTTCGCCGCCATGGGCCAGAAGGTCTCGGCATGACGGCCGTCGAACTCCAAGGCGTAACCACCAAACGCTCATCTCTCGACGTGGTACTGAGGGCGCGCGAGCTGGGCATCGTGCTGGCGCTGGCGGTGCTGGTCGCGGTGACCGCGATCTCGAACCACCGGTTCCTGTCCGGGCAGAGCATCCGCGACATCCTGCTCGGTACTGCGATCCTGGCTGTGCTCGCGGTGGGCCAGGCCGTGGTGGTGATCACCCGCAACATCGACTTGTCGGTCGGCTCGGTGCTCGGCCTGAGCGCCTTCACTGTCGGCACGCTGCTGCGGGATCACCCGGGCATGCCGGTGATATTGGCGTTGCTGGTCGGTGCGGTTGTCGGTGGGGTTTGCGGCGCGGTCAACGGAGTCCTGGTCCGCTATGGCAACGTGCCGGCCCTCGTGGTGACGCTCGGGACGCTCTACGTCGTTCGAGGAATCACCTACTTCTGGGCCGGTGGCCAGCAGATCAACGCCGACGAGCTGCCTCCCGGCTTCCTGGGCTTCGGCAACGCGACCCTGCTCGGCATCCCTTATCTAGTGTTGATCGCGCTCCTCGTGCTGGTGGTGACCGGCGTGGTTCTGCGCAACTACAGGGTGGGCCGTGAGCTCTATGCGATGGGCTCGAGCCCGCAGGCGGCAAGGCTCGCGGGCCTCGCGGTCGGGCGGCGTACGATCGGCGCTTTTGGCGTCAGCGGCGCGTTGGCCGGGCTGGCGGGAGTGCTGTTCGCGGCAAGGTTCGGCACGATCGATGCGGCGGCCGGCACCGGGTACGAGCTCAACGTCGTCGCCGCCGTAGTGGTCGGCGGGGTCGCGGTCTTCGGTGGCAGCGGCACGGTCTGGGGTGCTGCTCTCGGGGCGTTGTTGCTGACAACTATCGGCAGCTCGCTCGCGGTGCTCGAGATCAACCAGTTCTGGCAGCAGGCGATCGTCGGCGGCCTGATCCTGCTGGCGATCGGCGCCGACCGGCTGGTCGCAGCCCGGGTCGCCGCGTCGCTGAAGAAGCGAGGTTCCCATGTCAGCTGAGCAGACAGCCTCTCCCTCGGCAGGTCTGGTGTCGAGGCTGGCGAACTGGAACGTGGCGGTTGTGGTCGTCACGGTGCTGGTCCTGATCGTTGCCTCCGGCACCGTCGACAACTTCAGCAGCTCGCAGAACTTCGGCTTCCTGGTGCTGGATTTGTTGCCGATAGCACTGGTCGCGTTGCCGATGACCTTCATCATCGTGACCGGCGAGATCGACCTATCGGTGGCCAGCACACTCGGTCTGTGCAGCGCGGCGATGGGCTCGCTGTGGAACTCGAACCAGCCGATCGAGACGATCATCCCGCTCTGCCTGCTGCTCGGTGCCGTGCTGGGCGCGATCAACGGCTTCTTCGTGACAGTGCTCGGTCTGCCTTCGCTGGCTGTGACCATCGGCACCCTCGCGCTCTACCGCGGCCTGGCGTTCGTCGTACTGGGTGATAGCGCAGTGGCCGATTTCCCCGCGAACTACACCGCCTGGGTGACGGGGAACATCGCCGGTACGTCGATCCCGAACGTGTTGATCATCATCGTCGTACTGGCGCTGCTCTTCGGCGTCGTGCTGCATGCGACTCCGATCGGGCGGGCGGTGTTCGCCGTCGGGGCGAGCGAGCAGGCGGCTCGGTTCGCCGGGGTCAGGCCGGGCCGGGTGAAGTTCTGGCTGTACGTCGCAAGCGGCCTGGTGGCGGGTCTTGCCGGCGTGCTCTGGACGCTGCGGTACTCCAGCGCCCGGGCGGACAACGGCGCCGGCCTCGAACTGGCGGTGGTGGCTGCTGTCCTGCTCGGCGGTGTCTCCATCTTCGGCGGTCGCGGTGCTCTGCCGGGGGTGATCGCAGGCGTGGTCCTGCTCGCCTCGCTGCAGAACGCGCTCCGGCTGTCCGACGTATCGAACGAAGCGCTCAACGTCGTCACCGGCGTACTGCTGATCGTCTCGGTGCTGGCCCCCAACCTCGCAAATGCCGTCCGCAGCGCTGTGCAGCGGCGCCGGCATCGAACCAGTTCCCTATAAGGCCCCGTCAGGACTGTCCAGAAAGGACAACGGAAATGACTTTCCGCATCTCGCGCCGCGCGGCGGTACCGCTCTCGACGGTGGCCGTCGTATCCCTCGCGCTGACCGCTTGTGGCGGCGGCACGACCAAGTCCAGCACCGCGAACCAGACCACCGCGCCGACGACCTCCACCTCGGCGGCGAATCCGAACGCGCCGCTGAAGGAAGGCCTCAAGATCGCCTACCTGCCCAAGCAACTGAACAACCCCTACACCGACGTCGAGGTGGGCGGCGGCAAGGTGGCGGTCGGTGAGATCAAAGGCGAGTACAAGCTGGTCGGCCCGAACGACGCCAGCGCCTCCTCCCAGGTCAGCTACATCAACACGCTGATCCAGCAGCAGCAGAACGTGATCGTGGTCGCGGCCAATGACCCGAACGCTGTCTGCCCGTCGCTGAACCAGG
The DNA here is from genome assembly GCA_033851055.1 of Kribbellaceae bacterium. Lineage (GTDB taxonomy): Bacteria > Actinomycetota > Actinomycetes > Propionibacteriales > Kribbellaceae > Kribbella. The sequence goes on from JAWWPC010000261.1 coordinate 5,671, forward strand.
CCCGCAAGGCCGGTATCAAGGTCGTTTCGTTCGACTCCGACGCCTCGAAGAGCTGCCGGGACGCGTTCATCAACCAGGCCACCACCCAGGGCATCGGCGAGAGCCTGGTCAAGATGGCGAGCGAGCTCGCAGGTGGTTCGGGCGAGATCGCGGTACTGTCCGCGACGCCCAACGCGACCAACCAGAACTCCTGGATCGCGGTGATGAAGAAGGAGTTGGCCAAGCCGGCGAACGCCAAGCTCAAACTGGTCAAGGTTGCCTACGGCAATGACGATGACCAGAAGTCATTCACCGAGGCACAGGGGCTGCTGCAGTCCTACCCGAACCTCAAGGTGATCGTGTCACCGACCACCGTCGGTATCGCGGCAGCGTCCCGCTACGTGAGCGCCTCCAGCTACAAGGGCAAGGTCGCGATCACCGGGCTGGGCCTGCCGAACCAGATGCGTCAGTACGTGAAGGACGGCACCGTCAAGAAGTTCGCCCTCTGGAACCCGGCGGACATCGGCTACCTCGCTGCGTACGCCGGCGCGGCGCTATCGTCCGGGCAGGTCACCGGCGCGCAGGGCGAGAAGTTCAAGGCCGGCAAGCTCGGTGAGTACACCATCGGCGCGGACGGGGAGATCGTGCTCGGCCCACCGACCGAGTTCACCGCCGCCAACATCGACAAGTTCAACTTCTAGGCCTGCCTGTGCGTTACTGCTTCTGCCTCCAGGTCAGGCCCGACCGTCTCGACGAGTACGTCGAGCGGCACCGGGCCGTCTGGCCGGACATGCAGGAGGCCCTGCGGGACTCCGGCTGGCACAACTACTCGCTCTTCCTGCGCGACGACGGCCTACTGATCGGGTACGTCGAAGCGGACGACCTTGCGGCGGCTCAGCAGGCAATGGCCGCGACTGACGTGAACACCCGCTGGCAGGCGGAGATGAGCGCCTTCTTCACCGGGATTGACGGGCGGCCGCCGGACGAGTCCTTCCTGTTGCTGCCCGAGATCTTCCACCTGACCGAACCCATCAGCACTAGTTCTGAGGACTGATATGACAACCGTGACCGAAGCTTTGAACCGTCAGGTGATCGAGCTGCCCTCCTGGGCGTTCGGCAACTCGGGGACCCGGTTCAAGGTGTTCAGCCAGCCCGGCGTACCGCGGTCGCCCGAGGAGAAGATCGCCGATGCCGCGGTCGTGCACAAGCACACCGGCGTCGCGCCGAGCGTGGCCCTGCACATCCCGTGGGACAAGGTCGACGACTACGCCAAGCTCGCCGCCTACGCGCAGGAGCAAGGTGTGCGGCTCGGAGCGATCAACAGCAACGTCTTCCAGGACGACGACTACAAGCTGGGCAGTGTCACCAACCCGGATCCCCGAGTACGCCGGAAGGCGACGGATCACCTGCTGGAGTGCGTCGACATCATGGACGCCACTGGTTCGAGAGACCTCAAGCTGTGGTTCTCCGACGGCACGAACTATCCGGGTCAGGACGACCTGTGGGACCGGCAGGACCGGCTCGCGGCCGCGCTGCACGAGGTGTACGAGCGGCTTGGCGACAACCAGCGGATGCTGCTCGAGTACAAGCTGTTCGAGCCCGCCTTCTACGCGACCGACGTACCGGACTGGGGGACGTCGTACGCGCACTGTCTGGAACTGGGGCCCAAGGCAACGGTATGCATCGACACCGGGCACCACGCACCGGGCACCAACATCGAGTTCATCGTGGCGTTCTTGCTCCGCGCCGGGAAGCTGGGCGCGTTCGACTTCAACAGCAGGTTCTACGCCGACGACGACCTGATGGTGGGGGCGGCGGACCCGTTCCAGCTGTTCCGGATCATGAACGAGATCGTTCGCGGCGACGCGCTGGACCCGGACCGCGGCATCGCCTTCATGCTTGACCAGTGCCACAATATCGAGGCGAAGATCCCGGCCATCATCCGCTCGGTGATGAACGTCCAGGAGGCCACCGCCAAGGCCCTGCTGGTCGACCGCGACTCCCTTCGCAAGGCGCAACAGGCGGGTGACGTACTGGCTGCGAATGCCGTACTGATGGACGCGTACAACACCGACGTCCGACCCTTGCTGGCCGACCTGCGGACCGAGCAGGGACTGGACCCGGACCCGATCGCCGCGTATCACCG